>CBFIFZ010000030.1:0-19713 GCA_965661995.1 Roseicyclus sp. | reverse complement strand
AACGAGCTGATCGCGCAGGGCGTGACCGCTGACGACATCCCGGTCGTCGCCTTCTCCGTGGGCGAGGAAGAGCTGTCGGGCCTCGATACCGAGCCGCTCGTGGGGCATCTCGCGGCATGGAACTACTTCATGTCGGCCGACACGCCCGAGAACGAGGCCTTCATCGCCGCCTGGCACGAGTTCACCGGCGACGACACGCGCGTGACCAATGACCCGATGGAGGCCCATTACATCGGCTTCCAGATGTGGGTCGCAGCCGTCGAGGCCGCCGGCACGACCGAGCCGGACGCCGTGCGCGCCGCGATGTACGGGTTGCAGGTGCCGAACCTGACCGGCGGGATGGCCGAGATGCTGCCGAACCATCACCTGACCAAGCCGGTGCTGATCGGTGAGATCCGCGCGGATGGTCAGTTCGACATCATCAGCCAGACCGACCCGGTGCCGGGCGATGCCTGGACCGACTTCCTCGAGGAATCGGCGGTTCTCGTGTCGGATTGGCCCGGCCTGGGCTGCGGGATGTACAACACCGAGACCGAGACCTGCGTCCAGTTGCAGTCGAACTACTGAACAAACCAACAGAGCGACGGGCGGACCCACGTCCGCCTGTCGCCGCCC
Source organism: Roseicyclus sp. (assembly GCA_965661995.1). GTDB lineage: Bacteria > Pseudomonadota > Alphaproteobacteria > Rhodobacterales > Rhodobacteraceae > Roseicyclus. The sequence goes on along the minus strand of CBFIFZ010000030.1, from coordinate 19,098 downwards.
CGGGGCAGCACACAGCATGATACGTACCGTTCTCGCCGCAGTCGTCGGCGTCGTTCTGGCCATCACCGCGCCGCTTGCTTCGCATGCGCAGCAGACAGGCGAACCCGACCTTCAGTCGATCCTTCAGGACAACGCCGAGCTGGTTGCGGATGCCTCCCGCAGGACGGTGCAGGAGATCCTCGACATCCTGGTCGCCAGCCAGCTTCCCGAGGTGCCGGATTTCCTGGCCACGTGGCAGGCGCGCGAGCTTTACCAGCGGAACAGTGACGGGCTTTTCGTCTATGTCGAGGATGCCGATGCCGACCCGCTGACCCTGATCGACATCACGAGCGGAGAGGTCCTGGGGACGGCCGGCAGCCGCGATCTCACGCAGCTCAGGCCCAACCGCGGTGTGCAGGGCGTGATCGCCGCAACGCTCGTCCAGTTCCAGCTGGCCTCCGCGGACCCGGCGCGCCGCATGGCTGCGCTCGACTCGATCGAGAGCGATCCGGAAGAACACCACCTTGCCCTGCTCGAGCGCCTCGTCGCGACCGAGACGGACCCCGACGTGCGCGACCGGATCGCGCTTTTGTTGCCTGCGCTCGTGATCGCATTCTCGGATGAGGACGCCCCTCGCGTCGATGCCATCCAGAGCCTTGCCGGGAATGTCAGCCTGACGGCGCGCGCGACGCTCAACCCGTTGCTCGCCACGCGGCTCGAGGTGGCTGAGGCGCTGCCGGAGGGTGCGAATATCGCACGCGAACTGAGGCCCGGGTCCGATGCGCTTAGCCGCGAGGCAGCCTACGAGATGCTGGTCGAGGAGGGGCTTGCGCCCCCGCGTATCACGCGGTCCGACATCCTGTCGGTCCTGACCGAGAACATCGTGGCCGGTACGGTCGGTGGCATCCCCGTCGCCGAGCTGAACACCGAGGAGGCCCGCGACCGTGCCTATGCCGCGCTGGTGGCCGCGGGCATCGCCCCGGCCGCGCCGAGCGAGGCGGACGTCGCCGAGAGCCTTGGCGCCGTCGTGTTCTTCGAGCGGTATCTCGAAGATAGCGCCGCCGTGACCACCGCCGCGCGCGAGACGCTGGACGGGATCGAGACGCGGGTCGGCTTCTACCGCTTCCTCGACCTGTCGCTCGACGGTATCTCGCTTGCCTCGATCTACTTTCTCGCGGCCATCGGCCTTGCGATCACTTTCGGGGTGATGGGCGTCATCAACATGGCCCATGGCGAGTTCATCATGATCGGGGCCTATACCGGCTTTGTCGTGCAAAGCCTTGTGCCCAACGAAACGGCCTCGCTTGCCATCGCCATTCCGCTCGCCTTCATCGTGACCTTCATGGCCGGCGTGGCGATGGAGCGGCTTGTCATCAGGTGGCTCTATCACCGACCGCTCGAGACCTTGCTGGCGACCTTCGGCATCTCCATCGCGCTGCAGCAGATCGTGCGGCTTGTCTTCGGCGCGCTGACCCAGCCGCTGACCCCGCCCGACTGGCTGGCCGGATCAGTCACGCTGAACGACGTGGTCTCGATCAGTTCGGTTCGCGTGGCGATCTTCATCCTCGCCGTGCTGTTCTTCGTCGTGCTCTGGCTCATCCTGAACCGCACCCGGCTGGGCCTCGAGGTGCGGGCGGTCACGCAGAACCCGGCCATGGCGGCCTCCATGGGGATCAACCCCGACCGGATCAACATGCTGACCTTCGGCCTCGGCTCCGGCATCGCGGGCATCGCGGGCGTCGCCATCGGGCTTTTTGCACAGGTGGTGCCCGATATGGGCTCCAACTACATCGTGCAAAGCTTCATGACGGTCGTTGTCGGCGGCGTGGGTAACATCTTCGGCACGCTGGTGGGTGCCTCGATGATCGGCGGCCTGCAAAAGGCCATCGAGTGGCTGAACCCCACGAACACGCTGGCGGCGCAGACCTACATGATCCTCTTCGTGATCCTGTTCATCCAGTTCCGTCCGCGCGGCATCATCGCGCTGCGTGGCCGTGCGGCGGGGGATTGAGGGGATGGGAAACTCGATCTTCGTCCGCAATCGGTCCGTCCCGGTCTTCATCGCCGTCCTCGCGCTTGTCGCGCTGGCGGTGACCTTCCTGTCGCCCGCCTATGGCACGGGGGCGCTGTCGGTGAGCTTCACCAAGGTGCTGGGCATGACACTGTGCCTGTGCCTCGCCGCGCTCGCGATGGACCTGGTCTGGGGCTATTGCGGCATCCTCAGCCTCGGCCATTTCGCCTTCTTCGGGCTTGGCGGCTACATGATCGGCATGTGGCTGATGACCGCCCGGACCGAGGCGGTGATCCGCGCCAACCTCGCCGAAAGCCCGATCCCGCCCACCGAGGCCGAGGTCAGCCAGGCCACCGCGCTGCAGATCTTCTCGGTCGTGGGGGCCGAGGACTGGCCGTGGATGTGGGCGGTTTCCGACAGCCTGTTCCTGAGCCTTCTGCTGGTCGTCTTGGTGCCGGGGTTGCTCGCGCTCGTCTTCGGCTGGCTCGCCTTCCGCAGCCGGGTAACGGGGGTCTACCTGTCCATCCTGACGCAGGCGATGACGCTCGCGCTATCGCTCTACCTGTTCCAGAACGACACCGGATTGCGCGGCAACAACGGGCTGTCGGGTCTGCAGAACATCCCCGGCGCCGAGACCATCGGGCAAGAGCGCCTTTCGGTCTGGTTCTTCTGGGCCTCGGCCTTGGCGCTCGGGCTTGGCTACATCGGGGCGGCCTGGCTCGTGTCGGGCAAGTTCGGCAACATCGTGCGCGGCATCCGCGACGACGAATTGCGCGTGCGCTTCCTCGGCTACCCGGTCGAGGTCTACAAGCTGGTCGTCTTCACGCTGTCGGCCATGATCTGCGGGGTCGCTGGCGCGCTCTATTACCCGCAGGCGGGCATCATCAACCCCGACGAGATTGCCCCCATCGCATCGATCTACCTTGCCGTCTGGGTCGCCATCGGCGGGCGCGGGCGGCTCTACGGCGCCGTGATCGGGGCGGCGGTCGTGTCGCTTCTGTCGACGTATTTCACCTCGGGGCGCGCGCCCGATGTCGATCTCGGCTTCTACGAGATCAGCTGGATCGACTGGTGGCCGGTGCTTCTGGGCCTGGGCTTCGTCCTGGTGACGCTCTTCGCGCCAAGGGGGCTGGCGGGGCTCTTTGACTACGTCGTGCGGAGGCAGGACCCATGAGCACGCTTCTCGAGGTCAACGGCGTCTCGGTCTCCTTCGATGGGTTCAAGGCGATCAACAACCTCAGCTTTTCCATCGGCCTGCCGGAAATGCGGGCGGTGATCGGCCCGAACGGGGCGGGCAAGACCACCTTCATGGATATCGTCACCGGCAAGACGCGGCCCGACGTCGGCACCGTGCGCTGGGGCGAGATGGGGCATTCGCTCCTCACCATGTCCGAGGCGCAGATCGCCCGCGAGGGGATCGGGCGGAAGTTCCAGCGCCCGACCGTCTTCGAAGACCAGAGCGTGCGCGACAACCTGCGCGTGTCGCTGAAGAAACCACGCGGTCCCTTCAGCACCATGTTCGACCGCGTCACGGCGGCTGACCGTGACCGGATCGAGGAGATCGCCGCCGAGATCGGCCTGTCCGATCACCTGGAGCGCAAGGCGGGCATCCTAAGCCACGGCCAGAAACAGTGGCTGGAGATCGGAATGCTGCTGGCGCAGGACCCACGGCTTCTGCTGGTCGACGAACCGGCCGCGGGCATGACCACGGAAGAGCGCAACCATACCGCGGACCTCCTGAAGCGGCTGGCGCGGTCCCACGCGGTCGTGGTCGTGGAACATGACATGGAGTTCGTGCGCAGGCTCGATTGCCGCGTGACCGTCCTGCACGAGGGATCGGTCATCGCCGAAGGGTCGCTCGAGCATGTCATGGGCATCGAGCGCGTCATCGAAGTCTACCTGGGGCGCTGACATGCTGGAAACCCGCGACCTCACGCTTCACTACGGCGGCAGCCAGATCCTGAACGGCATCTCGATGCGTGCCGAGCGCGGGCAGGTGACCTGCGTGATGGGCACGAACGGGGTGGGCAAGACCTCGCTGATGAAGGCGATTTCTGGAACACATGCGCGCTCGGGCGGCACGCTCGCGCTTGAGGGGCAGGATCTGCCTGTCCTGCCTGCGCACCGGCTGTCCCAGATGGGCATCGGCTACGTGCCGCAGGGGCGCATGATCTTCCCCCTGCTGACCGTGCGCGAGAACCTCGAGACCGGCTTCGCCTGCCTGCCGAAGGAAGATCATGCGATCCCCGATCGCGTATTCGAATATTTCCCGGTCCTGAAGGACATGGAGAACCGCCGCGGCGGCGACCTGTCCGGGGGGCAGCAGCAACAGCTGGCCATCGCCCGCGCCCTGATCGCCCGCCCGCGCGTCCTTCTGATGGACGAGCCGACCGAGGGCATTCAGCCCAACATCATCCAGCTGATCGGGCGCGTGATCCGCCAGCTTCGCGAAGAAGGCGAGATGGCGATCGTTCTCGTGGAACAGTATTTCGACTTCGCCTTCGACCTCGCGGATCGGTTCTACGTGCTGAGCCGCGGATCGGTGGTGCTGTCGAAGGATCGGTCGGAGACCGACAAGGCCGAGGTCCAGAAGGCCTTCGATCTCAACAGTTGAGGGCGCCATGTTCGTGACTATGCCCGCCCTCGAAGAGCAGACCCAAGCCGGAACGTTGGGCTGGCAGATGACGGGTCGGTCCCGGTTGGCGCTTGGAGTGAAGTCCTTGCGCCGTGCGCCGTCATTGCGCCGGATGTGACCCACGCGCCAAGCGCAACGGGCCACGCCGCGATACGTCAAGAATACATACAGGTGCGAACTGGCTGGGGTGGTAGGATTCGAACCTACGGTACACGGTACCAAAAACCGCTGCCTTACCGCTTGGCTACACCCCAACCGTGCCGCGCTAGTTACGCTGGGAGCGGCGGGGGATCAAGACCCAAGCAGCAAGAATCTGAAGGCTGTTTCGCTCATTCCTGCGGGGCGTTGCGGCGCAGCAGATCGTCGTCGGGAAGTGCCTCGCGTTCGGCCTCGATGATCTGCTCCAGCGCCTGCTTCTCGGCGGCGCCGACATCCTGCACCTCGACCGGCGCGCCCGGCGTCGGAGCGGTCGGGGCGGGGGCCGTCGTGCCGGTGCCGACCGTCTGTGCAGGCAGGCCGAGGATGCGGTAGGTGGGTTCGGGCAAGGTGATCCCCGCCTCTTCCAGTCGCGCCTTCACCATGCGGATCGCCTCGCCCTTGGCCATGCCGATTCCGGTCTCGTGCTGCATGATCCAACCTGCCGCGGTGATGTCGATCGTGGAGGCGCCGATGCCTTCGACCCAGACGCCGGGACCGGGGGTATCGAGGACGAAAGGCAGTTCCCTCAACGCGGCCATCATGACCGCCTGCGCCTCGGCGATATCCGCGGCCGGGTCGATGCCGAGCGTGAAGGTGAAGCGCCGCTCGTCGTTGCGCGTGTAGTTGATGATCTTGGCCTTGAAGACCGTCGAGTTGGGAATGCGGATGTGGTTGCCGTCGAGGCTGAGAAGGATCGTCGCCCGGCTCGTCAGGCGGATCACGTGCCCCGTCTCGCCCTCGATCTCCACGAGGTCCTTGGGACGGAAGGGCTGGCGGATCGACAGCATGATCGAGGAGATGAAATTCTCGACCGTGTCGCGGACCGCGAAGCCGATGGCGAGGCCGACGATCCCCGCGGCGCCGAGGATCGTGCCGAGAAGCGCCGTCGCATTCAGCAGGTCGAGCGCCAGGACGATACCGCCCAGAACGAAGGCGAGGCGCACCAGTTGCCGGTAGATGTCGGCGATGAAGGCGTTGGGCGCGATGCGGTCCCATGGCCAGCTGCGCCGTGCGATGAAGAAGCCGAGCCACATCGTCAGCAGGCCGGCCGTTGCGGCGATCAGGATCAGGGGGGCGAAAGCCACGGTCTGCTCGATGCGTTGGCGGATACGCTCGACAGCCGGATTGAGGCGTTCGACCACGTCGGTGCTTTCCACGACGGTGTTCTCGATCGCCACGACCCCCTCGACGCGCGAGACGAGGCTGTTCAGGGCGTCGATCCTGCCGGCGTCAACCACCGTGCCGCGCAGGGTGACGATGCCGTTCGAGACCGTCGCGCGCACCTCTTCATAGCCGTCGAGCTGTCCGAGGATGTCCATGATACGATCCCGCGTCGCGAAATCCTGCGCGCGGGAGCTTTCGATTGCAATGGCGCCGCCGGGCTGGTCGCCGTCGGTCTGGGCGGAGGCCGGACCCGACGAAAGGGCGAGGACGGCAAGAACAGCAAAGAGCAGAAGGCGCATGGCGATCGGTCCGGCGGCACGAAAGACCCCGCAAGCCTATGCCGGACAGACGATCCGGGGAAAGACCTCAGAGCCGGATCGGGTCGGATTTCGCAAGCCGGTCAAAGGCCATGAGGCTGTCGATCAGGGCGGGCATCTGGTCGAGCGGGATCATGTTCGGCCCGTCCGACGGTGCGCGGTCGGGGTCCTCATGCGTCTCGATGAAGACGCCTGCGATGCCCAGCGACACGGCGGCGCGCGCCATCACGGGCGCGAATTCGCGCTGGCCGCCCGAGCTGCCGCCCTGTCCGCCGGGTTGCTGTACGGAATGGGTGGCATCCATGACCACGGGATAGCCCGTCTTCATCATCTCGGGCAGCGACCGCATGTCGGCCACCAGCGTGTTGTAGCCGAAACTCGCCCCCCGCTCGGTCAGCAGGATGCGCCGGTTGCCGGTGCTCTCGACCTTGGCCACGACGTTCTTCATGTCCCAGGGCGCGAGGAACTGGCCCTTCTTGATATTGACCACCGCGCCGGTCTCTCCCGCCGCCAGCAGGAGATCGGTCTGGCGGCAGAGGAAGGCCGGGATCTGGATGATGTCGCAGACCTCGGCCACTGGCGCGCATTGCTCGGGGCCGTGGACGTCCGTCAGCACCGGGCAGCCCAGCTCTGCCTTGACGTCGGCGAGGATTGCAAGCCCCTCGTCCATGCCGAGGCCGCGCTTGCCCGACAGGCTGGTGCGGTTGGCCTTGTCGTAGCTCGCCTTGAAGACGAAGCCCGCCCCCGCCGCCGCGCAGGCCTCGGCCATGGCGCGCGCGATCATGAGCGCGTGGTCGCGCCCCTCCAGCTGGCAAGGGCCGGCGATGACCGTCAGCGGGCGGTCGTTGCCGAAGGCCACGGGGCCGGTTTCCACGATCTGCATGGTCTTCCTTCCGGTCGTCTCGTCCCCCTCCGGGGCTCAGGTGCTGACCTGCTCGCGCAGGATCGACGCTGTCATCGACACCATCAGGTAGATGCCCGAGAACACCAGGAATGCAAGCAGAGTGTTCTCGAAGGCTCGCGGATAGGCGGCCTCGTCCGGGGCCACGGGAAACACGCCCATGGACAGGTAGAGCGACTGTCGGTTGGCCTCGATCCGGGCGGTTTCCATCGCCTGAAGCGCCTGGGCCAGCATCATCTGCCGGGTTTCGAGATCGGCCTGCGCGATCAGAAGCTCGGACTGCACGCGCGCGAGCGACGCGTTGCCGGCATCCGCCTCGGTCAGGCTGCCGCGCAGCTGGGCGATCAACGTCTCGAGACGCTGGATATTGTTCTGCGCGACCTGGACACGCGTCGCGTTGGGGCTGCGGGCCGCCTGGATCTCGGCCAGGCGCAGCCGCTCCTGCTGCAGTTCCAGCTCGAAAGTCCCGATCTGGCTGAACACCGCCGAGACCTCGGCCTCGGCCGAAAGGACGCCGCGCCGCTCCTGCAGCGCGAGGACACGGGCCTGAGCCTCGGCGACGCGCCGCTCGGCATCCTCGTAGCTTTCCCGTGCACCGGCCATCTGGTCCTCGCGCAGGCGCTGGCTCATCTGGTCGACGCGTTCCTCGGCATAGCGGATCAGGGCCTCCGAAAAGGCCTGGCTCACCTCGGGATCGGCGGCCAGCATCTCCAGCTTCACGACGCCCTCGGTCGGGTCATAGCCGATGGTCAGCTGGTCGCGGTAGGTGTCGTAGACCGACTCGACCGCCGCGTCGGGCGCAAGGCGGACGAGCGGATCGATGCGCTCCTCCGAGAAATGCTGGCGGAACCCCAGTTCCTCGTCGAGGCGCAGCATCGCCTCGCGGCTTTCCAGGTAGCTTTGCACGACGATGCTTTCCTGCACCGTGGCGAAACTGCTGCCTCCAAGCAGGCTGCCCAGGCCACCGCCCGCGCTGGCGCCGCCCTCGGCCTTCTGGATCACGAATTCCGTATTCGTGGCATAGAGCGGGGTCGCCACGCGGTAGAAGTAGTACCCCACCAGGAGCGTAGGCAGCAGGACGAAGAACGCCAGCCGACTGGCCAGCAGAACGAGGCGCTTGCGGCGACGACGCACGATGTCGCGCTGCACCTTCATGATCTCGGCGGCGCGCTCGTCGGCACCAAGCGGGCGTGGCGGACCGGGCGGGGCGGGCGGCTGCACCGGTCGTGTCGTGGCCGGCAGGTTCGCACCGCGGGGCGCGGCCTCGCCGTTATGGGCGTCTTCGACGACCAGCTCGAGCATGTTCGACTGCGAGAACGGGTCGATCCCCCGCGCGCGCAGGAGGCGCACCGCGTCGAAATCCGAGGTCGGGCTCAGCCCGTGCTTCTGCGCCGTGCGCCGCGCCATGCGGAGCTGCCGCCCGGTCAGGCCCTCTGCGCGGATGGCCGCGATCTCCTGGTCGGGGCCCGGTGCGGCGTCAGCATCGCCCTGCGGCGCCTGCGGGCGGGCGGTATCCGCGGTCTCGCCTCGGGCGGCCTGCAGGCGGGCGAGTGCCTCGGCCTTTCGGCGTGCCTCGACGGCTGACCCCGGCATCGCAAGATCGCCGAAGCCGTCTTCCGGTGTTTCGGGAGCGGCCAGCAGTTCTTCCGGCGCGTGGTGGGCCCTCGGCTGCGGGGCCGCGGGTCTCTGCTCGGTCACGGGGGCCTGCGTTCCGGCCGACGTCTCGGTCGGCGGAAGGGTCGGATCGTTGCGGCGGATGCGGAACTTACGCGCTTTGGGTGTCGTAGTCATAAAGCTGCTTCGCCTCTTCGAGCGTGTCGAATTCGTACAATTGCCCATCGCGCAGCACTGCGGCGCGGCGGGCGAACTTTTCCAACGTCTGCGCCTGGTGAGACACGATCACCACGGTCGCGTTCTTCAAGCGGTCGGCCAGGATCGAGCCTGCCTTGCGGTTGAACTCGGCGTCGGTCGTTTGCGGCATGCCTTCGTCGATCAGGTAGATGTCGAAGTCCAGCGCCAGCAGCAGCGAGAAGTTGAACCGCGCCCGCATGCCCGCCGAGTAGGTGCCGACGGGCATGTCGAAATATTCCTCGATCCCGCAGACCCAGCGGCAGAACGCCTCGACGTAGTCGGGGTCCAGCCCATAGAGCTGGGCGATGTAGCGCGCGTTCTCGCAGGCTGACAATCGCCCGATCACACCGCCCATGAACCCCAGCGGGAAGGAGATGCGGGCATTGCGGTAGATGTTGCCCTCGTCGGGCTTCTCGAGCCCTGCCATCATCCTGATCAACGTGGTCTTGCCGGTGCCGTTGGGTGCGAGGATGCCGAGGGATGAGCCCAGCTCGACCTTGAACGAGGCACGATCGAGGATCACCTTGCGGCGTTCCCCGGTCCAGAAGGATTTCGAAACCTCGACGAATTCGAGCATTGCTTGCCTGTCGCTCTTGCGGATCGTACCTGCCAAGTGGTGGTCTGACTGCCACCTTTCCACCATATCACCCTATCCGCGCTTTGGGGCGGCAATATGTCCAATCCACCCAGATGTGATGGGATTGGTGCCATTTTTCGCAAAATGCGAACGGGCCCGCGCATCCGGCGCAGGCCCGTTCGGGGTGATGGTTCGACCTTGGATCAGGCCAGCGCGGACCAGGCGAAGCCTGCGATCATCGCGCCCGCAAGGGCGAAGGCGATATAGGCGGCGAACACCCGCGGCTTGACCAGCGCCCAGACCGCGATGGCGGCCGGGATGGAGCTGACACCGCCCGCGATGACGAAGGCCATGGCAGCGCCGGGGTTCATGCCCTGTGTCAGCAGCCCCTCGAGCAGCGGAACGGCGGCGTAGCCGTTGAGGTAGGCGGGCGCACCGACCAGTGCCGCCAGGGCGATCGGGGCCAGGCCGTCGCCGCCGATCACGCGGGCCACCATCTCGGCGGGCACATAGGCGATCAGCAGCGCCTGCAGCAGGTAGGCCAGCATGAGCCATTTGCCCAGGAAGAGGAAGTTGCTCCACCCGCTGTCGCGGAAGATCGTGCGGCGGTTCGCCTCCTGCCAGAAGCGCCAGTTGAGCGTCAGTTTCTTCGCACCGCAGCACCCGCCCGTGCGAAGCTCGGTCTTCAGCGGATCGGCGAAGACCGGTGTCGTCGCCATCAGCTTGACGACCAGGCCGCCCGCGAGGCCGAGGGCCACGGCGGCCACCGTCTTGGCGACCGCGAAGTCGAAGCCGAGCCCGCCTGCCGTGATCGCGAACATCGCGGGGTCCATCAGCGGCGAGGCGAGCCAGAAGGCCATGACCGCGGAAAGGGGCGCACCCGCGGCCAGAAGTGCCGCGACGAAGGGGATCACCTGGCAGGAACAGAAGGGCGAAAGCCCGCCCACCAGCGCGCCGATCACGATCATCCGCGTCTCACGCCCCTTGAACGCGCCGTCGAGCAACCGCTCTGACCCGGAGGCCTTCATCCCCGCGATGGCAATCACCGCGAAGAGGATGTAGGGCAGGGTGCCCGCGAAACTGTCGAGCATCTCGGCCACGGTGGGCCCAACGGCGGGTCGGTCGAAGACCGCGAGCACCAGGAGGATAAGCGCGCCGGTCAGCGCGACCTTGTCGATCCTGTGCCACAGATCGAGCATCGGGCGGGGGTGTTGCGTCAGGTCAGCCATGGGAGGTGTCCTCATCAGGGTGTGTGACGGGCTGGCCCAGATCGGCGCAGCATTCGGAAACGAGAAATCGCGACAGCGCCTCGACGGCGGCGATGTCGACCGACGACAGGATGCGCCGTCCGTCGCGCTGCTGGGTGACGAGGCCAGACGACACGAGTTGCTTGAGATGATGGGTCAGGACCGATCCGGTGACGCCCACCGCCTCGCCCAGGTCGCCGATCGGAAGGCCCCTCGGGCCGGCGCGCACGAGGCGGCGCAGGATCGCCAGCCGGTGCTCGGAGCCGAGCGCCGCGAAGGCCGTGGCGGCAAGGGTCAGTTCGGGGAGAGGCGGCTGAGTCGTTTTCATGATTCTATGAATATAGAAATATAAAAGCGCTGTCGAGAGCTGCTTCGCCGCAGGCGTGGCGTTGGCCCCTTAGCTGACCTATCTCTCTGCCGATGCCTGATCTTCGCGACGATATCGCCGCCTGCCGCCTCTGCACCGAGCGCTTCGCGGCTACGGCCACGGGCCATGCGCCGAACCCGGTCGTCTGGTTTCGCCCGGGCGCCCGAATCCTCGTGGCGAGCCAGGCCCCTGGCCTGCGCGTGCATCACGCCAATACGCCGTTCTGGGACCGCTCGGGTCAGCGCCTGCGCGACTGGATGGGCGTGGACGAGGTGACCTTCTATGATCGCGCGTGCATCGCGATCTTGCCGATGGCTTTCTGCTTTCCCGGTTACGACACCAAGGGCGGCGACCTGCCCCCGCCCCGCATCTGTGCCGAGACATGGCGGGCGCGTGCGATGGAGATGCTGGAGGAGGTCGAGTTGACCCTGCTGATCGGCGCCCATGCGCAGACCTGGCACCTGGGCGGGCGTATGGGCGTCACCGAGCGCGTCGCGGGCTGGCGCGACCATGCGCCCGAGGTCTTCCCCTTGCCGCATCCCTCCTGGCGCAATACCGCGTGGCTGAGGAAGAACCCCTGGTTCGAGGCCGAGTTGCTGCCGGTCCTGCGGACCCGTATCCGCGAGGTGCTGGACAGATGACTCCGCTCGATCAGGCCCATGCCGCGATGGAGGCCGCGCCCGAGGACGATGCCGCGCGGCTGCGCTTCTACGACCGGCTTGCCGGCTCGGAGCTGTTCCTGTTGCTCGAGGCCGAGCCCGAGGGCGACCGCATCCGCCCCGCGCTCTTCCCGGTCGAGGGGCAGACCTTCGCCCTCATCTTCGACCGGGAGGAACGGCTGACAGCCTTCGCCGAGGGGGCCGCGCCTTACGCTGCGCTGTCGGGGCGGGCTCTGGCGGGGATGCTGGCGGGGCAGGGGATCGGGCTGGGCGTAAACCTCGGCGTTGCGCCCTCCTCGATCCTGATCGAGGCCGCCTCGGTCGACTGGCTCGCCGTGACGCTGGAGGCCGCGCCCGTGGAAGTGGAGGAGCGCCCGGAGGAACTGGCCGCGCCCGCGGGCCTGCCGGAGGTGCTGTTGACCGCGCTGGATGCGCGGCTTGCGGCGGCCGAGGGGTTGGCGCGGATGGCCTACCTGGTGACCGCCACCTATGCGGGTGGGCGGCGCGGTCACCTGATGGCCTTCGTCGATCCGCTGCCGGGGGCCGAACCCTCGCTTGCCCGCGCGGTCGGCGATGCGCTGACCTTTTCGGGCGTCGAGGCAGGGTCGCTCGACGTGGGCTTCTTCCGCGCCTCCGACCCGGTCGCGGCGCGGCTGGCGAGGGTCGGCCTGCGCTTCGACCTGCCCGAGGCGCCGAAGGACGAAAAGGTACCCGGCAGCGCCCCCGGCATGGACCCCGACGCGCCGCCGAGGCTGCGCTAGAGGAGGGGGCGGCGCCGCGCGTCAGGCGCCTCTGGCGCCCTCCTTGCGGCGCATTGCCATGGAAGGTGTCGCAGGCCGGTCCAGGCAGATGGTCGTTTCATGAGGCGGCGGCGTCGGATGCCTCCGGCGGCCATATTTTGCGGGATGAAGATGCGAGCAGGCGCGCCCGGTCAATAGCCCCTGTCGCGGTCGACCAGGTGGAGGAAGGGCAGGCCTGCCTCGCCGCGGCGGATGTTCTCGGCGATGGCGCGCGAGGCGGAAGACGCGCGCGTCTCGCTGGCGATATGCGGCGTGACGGTGACGCGCGGATGCGCCCAGTACGGGTGCCCGGGCGGCAGCGGCTCGGTGCGGAACGTGTCGAGCGTGGCATGGCCGATATGCCCGCGGTCAAGCGCGGCGAGGAGCGCGTCGTCGTCGATCAGCGGACCGCGGCCGGGGTTCAGGATCACCGCGCCCTCGGGCATGAGCGCAAGGCGTCTTGCGTCGAGCGTGTTCTCGGTGGCGGGCGTGTCGGGCAGGAGCAGCACTGCGATCTCGGCCTGTTCCAGGACGGTATCCAGCCCCTCCGGTCCATGATGCGTCTCCACGCCCGCGATCTTCTTCGGGCTGCGCGACCAGCCGAGCGTGCGGAAATTCAGATGTGCCAGCATCCGCGCGCAGGCCGACCCAAGTTCGCCCAGGCCCAGCATCGCGACCGTCCGGTCGCGCGCCAGCGGCGGGGCGCTGCCCGCGCGCCAGATGCCGTCCTGGCCGTGGATGTGGCGGTCCATCCCGAGATGGTGGCGCAGCACGTGGCCCGTGACCCATTCGACCATGCCATCGGTCAGACCGGCATCCACCATGCGGGCGAGCGGCACCTTCAGCGTGGGGTTGCCCACCACGTCCTCGACCCCGGCCCAGAGGTTCAGGACGGCCTTCAGCCGCGTGTAGGGCGTGAAATCGGTGAGACCGCTGTTCGGGGCGTAGACGATGTAATCGACGGTTTCGGGCGCGGCCTCGGTGGTGAGGGTCGCCTGCCCGAGGCCGACATCGGCGAGCGCCCTGCGCAGGGGGGCTTCGTAGGTGTCCCACCGCTCGGACTTGGCGGCGAAAAGGATGGTGGGCATCGGCGGTCTCCTGTCAGCGCGGGCGGTGGATATGTGCGCTTTGCACCAGACCGAAGGCCACCATCAAGACCAGCATCGCCGAACCGCCGTAGCTGACCAGCGGCAGCGGCACGCCGACCACGGGCGCGAGCCCCATCACCATCGCCATGTTGATGGCGAAATACAGGAAGAAGGCCACCGCGATCCCCATGACCAGCAGCGAGGCGTAGCGGTCGCGGTTCATCAGCGCGGTCGCGATGCAAAAGACGAGGATCAGGATGTAGAGCACCAGAAGGGAGGCGGCGCCGACAAAGCCGAATTCCTCGGCCAGCGTGGTGAAGATGAAATCGGTGTGCTTCTCCGGCAGGAAGTTCAGCCGGCTCTGGGTGCCTTCCATGAAGCCGCGGCCGGTCCAGCCGCCCGATCCCAGTGCGATCTGGCTTTGCGTGATGTGATAGCCTGCGCCGAGCGGGTCGTTCGAGGGATCGAGAAAGGTGTCGATGCGGCGGTACTGGTAATCCTGCAGAAGCTGCCAGTCCGTCCCGCGCGACGTGAAGACCGCCGAGACGGCGCCGACGCCAGCGGCGATGACGCCCGCGAAATAGGCCCAGTGGACGCCCGCGACGAACATCACCGCGCCGCCGCCCATCAGGAGCAGGAGCGCGGTGCCGAGGTCCGGCTGGCGCAGCGTGAGAAAGACGGGGACCGCGATGATCACCAGCGGGATCAGCACGTAGAGCGGACGCGATTTCTTCGACAGGTCGAGCCAGTCGTAATAGGCGGCGAGGATCATCACCAGGGTGATCTTGGTCAGCTCGGACGGCTGCAGCCGCATGAAGCCGAGGTCGATCCAGCGCTGCGCGCCCATGCCGACGGCTCCGAAGAACTCCACGTAGAGCAGCAGCAGCACCGAGACGCCGTAGGCGACCCCCGACATGTTGCGCCAGAACCAGATCGGCACCATCGCGACGATCAGCATGGCGACGAAGCCGAGGGCGAAGCGTTCCATCTGCGGTTCGGCCCAGCGGCCGAAACTGCCACCCGCGACCGAGTAGAGCATCAGGAAGCCGACGCTTGCCACGGCGATCAGCAGAAGGATCAACGCCCAGTTGAGGTAGAGCACCTTGCGCCAGCCCGAGGGCGTGGACTTCACGTTGTATTCGAGAAAGCTCATGCCTGGCTCCGCACCGTCCGGCCCGTGGGAACGGGGGGTGAGGGCAGGATAGGCAGCTCGCGGTGCAGCCGCTCGATGTCGCGGCGCTGGCCGACCGGATAAAGCTCGGGCGGGGGAACTTCGCCCAGTTGGGCGCGCAGAAGGATGTCGCGCGCGATGGGTGCTGCCACGGCCGACCCGCCGCCGCCATGCTCGACGATCACCGCACAGGCGTAACGCGGGTTGTCGTAGGGCGCGTAGCCCACGTAGAGCGCGTGGTCGCGCCGCTCCCAGGGAAGGTCTTCGTTGCGGATGACGCCCGAGGCGCGCTCGGCGGCCGAGATGTTGCGCACCTGGCTGGTGCCGGTCTTGCCGGCGATCTTGTAGTCGGCGACCTCGACGCGCGCGCCATAGGCGGTGCCGCGGCGGTCATTGTTCACGTTCCACATGCCGCGATGGATCTGGTCGAGATGCCCGGGGTCGAAGCCCATGTCGGCGGCGGCGGGCGGCAATTGGCTGATGCCGTCTATCGAGCGGATGATCGAGGGCACGATCTCGCGCCCCGTGGCCAGCCGCGCGGTCATCACCGCGAGGTGCAGCGGCGAGGACAGCACGAAGCCCTGCCCGATGGAGGCGTTCAGCGTGTCGCCCACCACCCATTGCGCGCCACGGTTCTGCATCTTCCACTGCATCGTGGGCGCCAGCCCTTCGGCGATCCCCGACAGCGGCAGGTCGTGGCGCACCCCGCAGCCGAGACGGAGCGCCATTTCCGAGATCGCCTCGATCCCCACGCGCTGCGCCAGCTCGTAGTAATAGACGTCGCAGCTCTGGCTGATGCTCTCGATCAGGTTGACGCGCCCGTGCCCGCCGCGCCTCCAGCAGTGGAAGCGGCGATTGCCCACCTCCATGTGACCGGGGCAGGAGACGGTTTCATCGGGCGTGACCACCCCGGCCTCGAGCGCGGCCAGCGCGACGATCATCTTGTAGGTCGAGCCGGGCGGATACAGGCCCTGCGTCGCCTTGTTCGCCAGCGGGCGGTAGCGGTCCTGGTTCAGGTCGGTCCAGGCCGCGGTCGAGATGCCGCGCACGAAAAGGTTGGGATCGAAAGTGGGGGCCGAGGCCAGCGCGAGGATCTCGCCGGTTTCACAATCCAGCACGACCGAGCCGGCGCTTTCGCCCGAAAGACGCGCCTCGACATAGTTCTGCAAGCCCGCATCGACCGTCAGCTGCACGTCCGAGCCGGGTTCCGGCGGATCGCGGTCAAGCTCGCGCATGACGCGGCCGCCGGCGTTCACCTCGACCCGCTTGGTCCCCGCGCTTCCGCGTAGGGTATGCTCCATCCGCGCCTCGACATTGTTCCGGCCGACCTGGAAGTCGGGGATCTGCAGGACCGGATCGGTGTCGCCGGTCTGCTCGAGGTAGTAGTCCGAGACAGGGCCGACATAGCCCACGACATGGGAGAAATCGCCCCCCATCGGATAGAAGCGGCTGAGGCCGACCTCGGGGTTCACGCCGGGCAGGGCGGGGGCGTTGACGGCGACGGCACTCACTTCGGCCCAGCTGAGCCGGTCGGCGACGGTCACCGGCACGAAGGGCGGGCGGCGGTCGATCTCGCGCCGCGCGCGGTCGAGCGTCACGAGGTCGAGGTTCACGATCCGTGCAAGCTCGGCCAGCACGGCATCCACGTCGCCGGCATCCTCGCGCACCAGCGTGATGCGGTAGTTCTGTTCGTTCGCCGCCAGCAGCACCCCGCCGCGGTCGAAGATCAGGCCGCGGGCCGGCGGAAGAAGGCGGATGTTGATCCGGTTCTCCTCGGCCAGCAGGCGGAAATCATCGGCGCGCTCGACCTGAAGATAGCGCATCCGCGCCGCGAGGACGGCAGCCGTTCCCACGAAGATGCCGCCCAGCACGAGGCTGCGCCGCCCGATCTGGCGCGCGCTGTCCTCGCTGTCCTTCTGCGTGCGTTTCATGGGGCTACAAGGCCTCGGCTTCTGCAGGTCCGATCTTACGCAGACCGAAGAGGAATTTCGAGACGGCGACGACGGCGGGGTAGATCGCCGCGGTGACAATCCCGTGAGCGAGCGACAGGCCAAGCGACGGTGGGTCGACCATCAAGAGCCAGAGTACCACCCGGTTGAGGATAATCATCGTGAAGACCGCCCCCGCGAAGGCCGACCATTCCACGAGGAAGGGAAACTCCGTCATCGTCAACCGGCGGCGGCGCAGGCTTTCCGAAACGAGGATCACCAAGAGCGTCCAGAGGCCCGGGGGCCGCTGAAACAGGAAGTCTGCCAGCAGGAACACGATAAGGATCGAGCCGATCGGCACGACGGCGGGTTGCCGCAGCAGCCATGCCAATGTCAGCGCCAAAAGCAGGTCCGGCCCGGGAAACCCGTATTCATCGAGGCCGAGCGGCAGGATCTTGAACGAGATCACCAGAAGGCAGAGCACGAGGAAGAGCGCCCGGTAGCTCCAGATGTGCCTAGGTGAGGTGAGCGCGTTCATTCCAGCACCCCTTCGCGCGACATCCGCGCGGCCTGGTCCGGGCGCGGCTGCGGCGTGACGCCGGGCGGCAGGACGAAGCCCTCGGGCGGGGGCCAGGGCGGGCCGATAAGGTCGCCGGGGTCCTCCAGCGCGGTGCCTGGGTGGCTGCGCATCACGCGCAGGAAGCTCAGCCGCGCCATGTCGGCGGCCAGCCGCGCGCGCAGGCGGCGGTCGGTGGTCTCGATCACCTGCCCCACCAGCAGGCCGGGCGGGAAAAGGCCGCCGTCGCCCGAGGTCACGATCCGGTCGCCCGCGCTGATATCCTCGGGCGTCTCGAGGAACTCGAGGATCGGCGTCTGCGTGTTGTCGCCCATAAGGAGCGCCTGTTGCCCCGAGGGCTGGATCGTCACCGGCACGCGGCTGTTGCTGTCGGTCAGCAGCAGCACCCGCGCCGTGCGATCGCCCACGCCCGAGATGCGGCCGACCACGCCCAGCCCGTCCATCGTCGCCCAGCCGTCGAGGATGCCATCGCGCGCGCCCACGTTCAAAAGCACCGACCGGCGGAAGGGGCTGCCGCTGTCGGCCATGACGATGCCGGTGACGAAGGTCAGTTCCGGGTCCAGCTGCACCCGGTTCAGGTCTAGCAGGCGGGCGTTCTCCTGCTCGAGTTGCAGCGCGGCCTCGCGCCAGGCGCGCATCTGCTGCAACTCGCGGCGCAATTGCTGGTTCTGCTCGTAAAGCCGCGCATAGCTCTGGAAATCGTCCAGCATCCGGGCAAGGCCCGTCACCGGCGCCATGGCCCATTCCATGTTGGGCACCACACGGTCGACGATGGCCGCCCGCATCCTTTCGATCCGCGGATTGTCGATGCGCCAGACCAGCACGAGGGCGACCAGCAACAGCACCAGAACCGTCACCAGCAGACGCCGGACGGGGCGGGTATGGGTCGCGTCATACGGGTCCCGTGCCATGTCGCTCCTTCATGCAGGCCGCGCAGGGGGCTTGGTCGGGTCTCAGCTGTCGTAGTCTATCGCATGGCGGAGGAGTTTTTCATACTCCAGCGCCTTGCCGGTGCCGATGGCCACGCAGTTCAGGCTTTCATCCGCCACCGAAATGGCCAGCCCGGTCTGTTCCCTGAGCGCCACGTCGAGATCGCCAAGAAGCGCCCCGCCCCCGGTCAGCATCACGCCCCGGTCGACAATATCGGCGGCAAGGTCCGGCGGCGTGGCTTCCAATGCGCCCATCACCGCCTCGCAGATGGTCTGCACCGGTTCGGCCAGTGCCTCGGCAACCTGGGCCTGGCTGATCTCGGTTTCCTTCGGCACGCCGTTCAGCAGGTCGCGCCCCCGGATGCGCATCGAGGCACCGCGCCCGTCGTCGGGCATCCGCGCCGTGCCGATCGAGGTCTTGATCCGCTCGGCGGTCGATTCGCCGATCAGCAGGTTATGCTGCCGTCGCAGGTAGCTGATGATCGCCTCGTCCATGCGGTCGCCGCCGACGCGGACGGACCGTGCATAGACGATGTCCGCCAGAGACAGGACGGCCACCTCAGTCGTGCCGCCGCCGATGTCGACGACCATCGAGCCCGTGGGATCGGTGATCGGCATCCCCGCGCCGATGGCGGCCGCGATGGGTTCCGCGATCAGGCCTGCCTTGCGCGCGCCCGCGCCCAGCACGGATTGACGGATGGCGCGTTTCTCGACCGGAGT
>CBFIFZ010000029.1:0-19804 GCA_965661995.1 Roseicyclus sp. | reverse complement strand
GGCCCTGCGCGCCGGGTTCCGGCAAGGTGGCGCGGCCCCTGCCCCGCTTGCGCCGGTCGGCGTGGAGCCCGACTAGCCCGACCCTAGTCTCTCAGCCGCACGATGGCGTCCACTTCGACCGCCGCGTTCCCGGGAAGGCCCGAGACTCCCACCGCCGTGCGCGCATGCCAGCCATTTTCGCCGAAAAGCGCGATGAAGAGATCCGTCGCGCCGTCGATCACCCTTGGCGACTGCCCGAAGCCCGGCACGCAGTTCACGAAGCCGCCGAGGCGAAGAACGCAGTCGACCCGGTCGAGGTCGCCCTCAGCCGCTTCGCGCAGCCGGTAGAGAAGGTTCAGCGCGCAGATCTCGGCCGCCTTGCGGGCGGCCTCCACGGCCTCGGGGCTGTCCTCGACCGGGCCGGTCAGGGTGACAGCGCCGTCCCATTCGCAGATCTGGCCCGAGAGATAGACAACCGCCCCGTCCCGCCGCCATGGCAGGAACCTGCCCCGCGGCGTCCAGTCGGGCGGCAGGCCCAGGCCGAGGGCCGCCAGTTTTTCCATCACGCGCATCTGCAGCCACTCCCCGGTCATCCGGCGGCCGCCCGCGCGCCGCCCCCTGCCCCGATCTGTCGCCGCATGGACCGCCCAAGACAAGCCCCGACGCGCATTCCGGAGCCGGAGTGCGCGCGCCGATCACGGGGCAAGGTTGACCCTCCGGCGTGAGGCTTTAGCCTTAACGGATGGTTGCAAGACAGCACGGCACCCGCCCGACCCCGAGATCAGGCCTTTCAGACGCGATACCGCAGACGCGCGTGAAGACCCCGGCGCGGTGCGCGGCCCGCAGGTTCGCGACGGCGACCGGCAGGGCCTGATCGACCTCCCGACAGGCATCGACATGGGCGACGGCACCCCACCGCCGCAGCCGCCCCAAGGGGGTCCCAACCCGCCAGCAATGCGGCGCAACATGCAGAACGACAAGGACAAAGACATGTCTCTCAAGGACAGTATCGCTTTCACCGAAGAGGTGGCCCAGCGCGAGGCCGAGAGCACGCGGCAGGCGCGCACCGCCGCCGAAAGCAGCTTCGAGGCCGAGCGCGAGATTGCCCGCAGGCTCGGTGGGCGGCTGGAGGGCGACCTTGCCCTCTTCGGGTTCTGGACGCCGGAACTGCTGGATGCGCGCGTGCCCTCGGGCGACATCTTCCTCGAGGTGCTGCGCCCGGCCGAGCCGGTCGACCTGACCCGCGCCCACCAGGAGCTGCGCTTCGAGCGCGCCTATATTCCCGTGATCCGCGAGGAGGCCTATTGCTTCACCGCCGTCGAAGGGCTGCGGCCCGGAAGCCGCGACGTGCCGGGGGATTTCTACGCGCTGACATGGCGCGATGCGGAGGACAACTGGCACCGCATCCTTGACCCGCTGGCGGCCTCGCTGCCCTTCGGCGTCATGGCGCCCGCCGAGCTTTACGATCTGGACGCGATGCAGGCGGGCCGGGGCGATGCGGCCTATTTCGAGGCGCTGAAGGGCGAGGCGCCCCACAAGTTCGGACCGCCCGCCAACATCCTGCAGATCCACGTGCCGACGGCCACCGCAGGCGGGACGCTGGCCAGCCTCACGCGGCATTACCAGCGCCTTGCCGAGCGGGTGGCGCGCGACCTGCCGCTGGAACCCGCCGACCGGCTGTTCCTCGGCTACGACGCGGTGCAGCTTTTGCCGGTGGAACCCACCACGGTCTACGAGGCCGGTCCCGAGTTCTGGCAGGAACGCGACCCCGAGGCCGACAGTGTGACCGTCTCGCTCCTCAGGCCCGACACGACCAACTGGGGCTATGACATCGTCATTTCAGGCATGGCCGCGGTGAACCCCGTCCTGCTGGAAACGGGCCGCCCCGACGAGTTGGTCGACCTGGCCGGGACGCTGCATACCTTCCCCTCGGGGCCGAAGAAACTGATCTTCGATGTGGTCTTCGGCCATTCGGACAACCAGGGCCTGAGGGCGCTGAACGGGCATTACTTCGCCGGGCCCAACATGTACGGCCAGAACCTCGCCTATCAGAACACGGCGGTGCGGGCGATCCTGCTCGAGATGCAGCGGCGCAAGGTGAATTTCGGCGCGGACGCGGTGCGCGTGGACGGCGCACAGGACTTCAAGTGGTGGGACGCCGCCGCCCAGACCCTCCGCCACGACGACGCCTACCTGCAATCCATGGCCGATATCGTGCAGGAGGTCGCGGGCACCGAGTATCGCCCCTGGTTCATCTTCGAGGACGGCCGCCCCTGGCCGGAAGAGGATTGGGAGCTCTCCTCGTCCTACCGCGCGGTGATCGAGGGCCAGCGCGACGATGACGTCTTCCAGTGGGGGCCGCTGACCTTCGCGCATAACACCCCGTTTCTCTACACCTTCTGGCTGTCGAAATACTGGCGCATCCGCGAGATGGTGGAGGTCGGCGAGAACTGGATCTCGGGCACCTCGAACCACGACACGCTGCGCCGGGGCACGCAGGTCAACCCCAAGCTCAACGTCAACACGCGGCTCGGGCGCACGCGGATGGAGATCCTCGACAAGGCCTATGACAACCCGGCGGTGCATGTGCTGACCTATGCCGCGCTGCCCGGCGTGCCGATGGATTTCCTCAACGCGATGGCGCGCGCCTCCTGGGGGTTCATCCGCAACCAGGATGACCGCTACGGCGTGAAGGTCGTGGCCGAGGAGGCGATCAGCCTCAAGTGGCAGGTGGACGAATACAGCTACTCGGTCCCCGCCAATTTCCAGCGCCTCAAGACGCTCGGCTTCGAGACGCGCGAGGAACTGGCGCGCTTCTTCGAGTTTCTGCCCGCCCTGGTCGAGGTGACCGAATACGACCTGGACGAGATCGCGAGCCTTCTGAACGCCTCAGAGCCGCCCATCGCAGGGCCGGAGTTCTCGGTGGCGAGCCTGAAGCAGATCGCGCGGGCCTGGATGGACGACATGCACGACTATTGCAACGTCGCCAATTCGCTGCCCTCGCTCGACCCCGAACAGGCCGAGTTCTGCCTTGCGGTGCGCAACTTCCGCCGGTCCCGGCCCTGGCTGGGGCGCAACTACGGGCCGCGGGATCGGTTCGACTACGTGCAGCCGATCGACGGGCGCACGATCTTCACTTCGCTCAGGCATGGGCCGAAGGGCGAGCAGGTCTTTGCCGTCTGCCACATGGAGGGCAAGCCCACCGATGATCTCGACCCGCTGACGCTGCCCGTGCCGGGGATCGACGGGTTCGGCTGGCGCCTTGCGCTCAGGACGCCCTCGATCGGGTCGGATTACATGGGCGGGCCGATCACGCTGAAGGACTCCATGGCGCTGGTCTACGAGCGGGCCGCCTGACGGCGCGGCTGGCCCCGGGTTCGGGCACGCGGCGCTTGACGCCCCGCCGCACGCGGCCGATTGAGGGTGGGACGGGCCCGCCGTGATGACGGGCCGAGAGATGGAGGGGCGCTGCCATGTTCGACCTGTTGATCCGGGGCGCGACCCTGCCCGACGGCAGGACCAACCAGGACATCGCCGTCCGAGACGGGCGCATCGCCGAGGTGGCGACCGGCATCGCCGCCGAGGCGCGCGAGGTGATCGAGGCGGGCGGCCACCTGCTGAGCCCGCCCTTCGTCGACGCGCATTTCCACATGGACGCGACCCTGTCGCTGGGCCTGCCGCGGATGAACGTCTCGGGCACGCTGCTCGAGGGGATCGCGCTCTGGGGCGAGCTGCGACCGACCCTCACGCGGGAGGCCGTGGTCGAGCGGGCGCTGCGCTACTGCGACCTGGCCGTCTCCAAGGGGCTGATGGCGGTGCGCAGCCATGTCGACGTGTCCGACCCCGCGCTGGTCACCGTCGAGGGGCTCCTCGAGGTGCGCGAGCGCGTCGCGCCCTATCTCGATCTTCAGCTGGTCGCCTTTCCGCAGGACGGCTTCTACCGCTGCCCCGAGGCAGAGGCGGCGCTGATCCGCGCGCTCGACATGGGCGTCGATGTCGTGGGCGGCATCCCCCATTTCGAGCGCACGATGGAGGAGGGGCGCGCCTCGGTCGAGGCGCTGTGCCGGATCGCCGCCGAGCGCGGCCTGATGGTCGACATGCATTGCGACGAGACCGACGATCCCCTGTCGCGCCATGTCGAGACGCTGGCGGCACAGACCGTGCGCTTCGGGCTGCAGGGCCGCGTGGCGGGGTCGCACCTGACCTCGATGCATTCGATGGACAATTACTACGTCTCCAAGCTTTTGCCGCTCATGGCCGAGGCGGGCATGGCCGCGATCCCCAATCCGCTGATCAACATGATGCTGCAGGGCCGCCACGACACCTATCCCAAGCGGCGCGGGCTGACGCGCATTCCCGAACTGCTGGCGCAGGGCATCCCGGTGGCGCTGGGGCAGGATTGCGTGCTCGACCCGTGGTATTCCATGGGCACGGGCGACCTGCTCGACGTGGCGCATATGGCCGTGCATGCCACCCAGATGGGCTCGGCCGACGACAAGCGTGTCCTCTTCGACGCGGTGACGGTGGTGCCCGCGCGCATCCTCGGGCTCGAGGGCTACGGGCTGGAGCCCGGCTGCCATGCCGACATGGTGCTTCTGCAGGCCAGCGACACCGCCGAGGCGATCCGCCTCAGGCCGAACCGGCTCAAGGTCATCCGCCGCGGAAAGGTCATCGCCGAGACCCCGGCCGAACACACGCGCCTGTCGCTCGACGGGCGGCCCGGCGCCGTCGATCCGGCGGAGTACGCGCCCAAGGCGGCGTCCTGAAACCGGGAATTGCACAATTCGGGGGCAATCGCTGCTTCCCTGAGCGGAAAACATGCAGTTAACCTGTCGGGGCCGCCCTGTCCGCTCGACTGTGGGCACGGACCGGGAGAGGCTGCGGCGTCACGCATATCCGCGAGAATCGTCCGCCAAAAGGGAGACCACGCCATGACACGCTTTCACATGAACCGCCGCCGCCTGCTTCAGACGGGTGCAGCACTCGGCGCGACCACGCTTGCCGCGCCCTCGATCCTGCGCGCGCAGGGCGGCCCGGTGCGGGTCGCGGGCATCCACGCCTCGCCGGTCGAAAACGCCTGGAACTCGGTGCTTCACGCTGCGATGGTCGCCGCCGATGCCGAGGGCGCGATCGAGTATACCTTTTCCGAAGGCGTCTCGGGCACCGATTACCCGCGCGCGATGCGCGAATTCGCGGAAGCGGGCAACGTGCTGATCGTGGGCGAATCCTACGCCGTCGAGCGCGAAGCGCGGCAGGTCGCCGCCGACTATCCCGACACGGCCTTCCTCATGGGCTCGTCGGGCGAGGCGTCGGGCGACAATTTCGGCGTCTTCGGCACCTGGAACTGGGAAGCCGCCTATCTCGCAGGCATGCTGGCGGGCCGGATGACCCAGACCGGCATCGTCGGTTCGGTCGGGGCCATCCCGATCCCCGAGGTCAACATGCTGATCAATGGCTTCGCCGACGGCGTCGCGCGCACCAACCCCGACGCGCAGCACCTTGTCAGCTTCATCGGCACCTTCTTCGATCCGCCGCAGGCGCGCGAGGCGGGGCTGGCGCAGATCGACGCGGGCGCCGACATCCTCTTCGGCGAGCGGATCGGCACCGCCGACGCCGCGCAGGAGCGTGGCATCCCCGCGATCGGCTCTCTCATCGACTACACGCCGCGCTACCCCGACACGGTCTTCGCCAATGCGCTCTGGTCGTTCCGCCCGCTGGTCGACACTGCGCTGGCCGACGCCGTCGCGGGCAACCCGGTGGGCAAGAACTACACGCCGCTGAGCCTGATGAAGGACGGCGGCAACGACATCTCCTATGTCGCCGACATGGTGCCCGCCGACGCCATCGCCGAGATGGAAGAGGTGCGCGCGGCCATCATGGCCGGCGAATTCGAAGTGCCGCGCAACTTCGACGAGCCCGCCTGATGCGCCACTCTGTCGGTAATGGTCCCGCCCCCTGCGGGGGGCGGGTGTGACGCGCGTTCTGGAACTTGACGGGATCACGAAGCGCTTCGGGTCCACGCTCGCCAATGACGGTGTCTCGCTCCACCTGGAGCGGGGCGAGGTCGTGGCGCTTCTGGGTGAGAACGGCGCCGGCAAGACCACGCTCATGTCGATCCTCTTCGGCCATTACACCGCCGACGCGGGCGAGGTGCGCGTCGAGGGGCAGACGCTGCCACCCGGCAAGTCCCGCGCCGCGATCCGCGCGGGCGTCGGCATGGTGCACCAGCATTTCGCGCTGGCCGCGAACCTGACAGTCCTGGAAAACGTCATGACGGGCACCGAGCCGCTTTGGCGCCCGCGCTCGGACCGCACGGCGGCGCGCCGCCGCCTTGCCGATCTGTCCGAGCGCTTCGGCCTGCCCGTCGATCCCGAGGCGCGCGTGGCCGATCTGTCGGTCGGCGAGCGGCAAAGGGTCGAGATCCTCAAGGCGCTCTACAACGAGGCGCGCATCCTGATCCTAGACGAGCCGACAGCCGTGCTGACCACCCAGCAGGCCGAGCGGCTTTTCGCGACCCTGCGCGAGATGGCGGCCAAGGGCCTGTCGATCATCTTCATCTCGCACAAGCTGAACGAGGTGATGTCGGCCTCGGACCGGGTCGTCGTGCTGCGCGGCGGCCGCGTGGTGGCGGAGCGGCGCACCCGCGAGACCGACAAGCACGAGCTTGCCGAACTGATGGTCGGCCGCGCGGTCGAGCGCCCGAAACGCCCCCCGGCGCATCCGGGCGAGATCCTGCTCGAGGCCGCGGACATCCACCTTTCGGGCCGCGGCGGGGCCGCGCTGAAGGGTGTGAGCTTCCGCCTGCGGGCGGGCGAGACGCTGGGCATCATCGGGGTCTCGGGCAATGGCCAGACGACGCTGGCCGGCGTGGTCTCGGGGCTCTATCCGCCCGATGGCGGCAGCCTCAGCGTCAGGGGTGCGCCGCTGGCCCGGCATGACGTGGCCAGCGTCATCGGCGCAGGGATAGGCCGCATCCCCGAGGACCGCCATGCCGAGGGCGTTCTGGGCGACATGACGACATGGGAAAACGTGGTGCTCGAACGGCTCTGGTCGCCGGAGTTCTCGCGCCGCGGCATCGTGCGGCGCTCGGCGGCACGCGCGGCGACGGCGCGGCTCTTGTCCGACTACGACGTGCGTGGCGCGCAGGTGGACGGGCGCGTGCGGCTCCTGTCGGGCGGCAACATGCAGAAGCTCATCCTCGGCCGGGTGATGGAGGCCGATCCCTCCATCCTCGTCGCGGCACAACCCAGCCGCGGCCTTGACGAGGGGGCGATCGCGGGCGTGCACCGCCGTCTGATCGAGGCGCGCGACCGCGGCGCGGGCATCCTGCTGATCTCGGAAGACCTCGACGAGGTCATCGCGCTGTCGGACCGCATCCGCGCCATCGTCGGCGGGCGGCTCTCGCCCGCGATCCCCGCCGAGCGCGCGGATGCGCGCCTTCTGGGGCTGATGATGGCGGGCGACTGGGCCACCGCCGAAGAGATCGAGCGGCAGGAGGAGACGGCCCATGCGCTTTGAACGCCGCGAGCAAAGCTCGGTCGCGCTGACCGTCCTGGCGCCCATCGCCGCGATCCTCGCCGCACTCGTCATGGCGGGCGTGCTGATCGCCATCGCGGGGGCCAACGCCTTCGAGGCCTACGGGCTGATCCTGCGCGGCGCCTTCGGCTCGCGGCTTGGCATCACCGAGACGCTGACGCGGGCGACGCCGCTGATCCTGACCGGGCTGGCCGCCGCCGTCGCCTTTCGCGCGCGGCTGTGGAACATCGGCGGCGAGGGGCAGTTCTACATGGGCGCGCTGGCCATCGCGGCTTTCGGACTTGTGCCCGGCATCGCGGGGGCACCCGCGCCGGTGGCCATCCTCGCCTGCCTCGTGGTCGGCGCGCTTGCGGGGGCGGCACTTCTGCTCGGGCCGGTCCTGTTGAAGCTGCGTTTCGGCGTGGACGAGGTGGTCACGACGCTTTTGCTGAATTTCGTGGCCATCCTCTTCGTCTCGATGATGATCGAGGGGCCGCTGCGCGACCCGCTGGCCTTCGGCTGGCCGCAATCGGTGCCGGTGCCCGACGCGGCACTCCTGCCGCAACTGGTCGAGCGCTCGCGCCTGCACGCGGGCCTGCTTTTCGCGCTGGCGCTGGCCGTCGCGGTCTGGTGGGTGCAGTCGCGCACGGTCTTCGGCATGCACTCCCGCGCGACGGGGCTGAACGCGCGGGCGGCGGCCTTCGCGGGCGTGCCGCTGGGGCGGACGCTGGCGCTGGTCGCCTGCCTCTCGGGCGGGCTTGCCGGGCTTGCGGGCGCGATCGAGGTGATGGGGGTGAAGGGTTACGTCACCACGGACCTGTCGCCGAGTTTCGGCTATTCCGGCATCGTCATCGCCATGCTCGCCAACCTCAACCCCATCGGGGTGATCGGGGCCGCGCTCTTCTCGGCGGTGATGTTCGTCGGCGCCGATTCCATGAGCCGCGCGCTCGGCATCCCCTCCTACATCGCGGATGTCACCGTCGCGCTGTCGCTCCTGACGATGCTCGTCGCCCTCTTTCTCACGCAATACAGGGTGCGGCGATGAGCATTGTTCTCGACATCCTCACCTCGGTCGGCATGTGGGAGGCGGTGCTCAGGATCGCGACCCCCTTCATCCTCGGCACGCTGGGCGTTCTGCTGTGCGAACGGGTGGGCGTGCTGAACCTCGGGATCGAGGGGATCATGACCTTCGGCGCGATGATCGGCTGGCTGACGGTCTATTCCGGCGGCAGCCTCTGGGCGGGGCTGGCCGCGGCCGCCATCTGCGGGGCGATGTTCGGACTTCTGCATGCGTCGATGACGGTGAACCTCGGCCTCAGCCAACATGTGACGGGGTTGGGCATCACGCTGTTCGCGTCGAGCTTTTCCTACTACGTCTTCCGCCTCGCGGTGCCCACGGCGACCTCGCCGCCCACGGTCGAACCCTTCCGGCCGCTGGCCATCCCGGGCCTCTCCGAGATCCCGTTCCTCGGCCCCGTGCTCTTCAACCAGACGGCGCCCACATATCTTGCGCTGGCGCTGGTGGTCGTGCTGGCATGGGTGCTCTACCGCACTCCGCTGGGTCTGGCGATCCGGATGACGGGCGAGAACCCGCACGCGGTCGACGCGCAAGGGATCGACCCGATCTGGCTGAGGATCGGGACGATCATGGCGGGCTCGGCGCTGATGGGGCTGGCGGGCGCCTTCCTGACGCTGGCGGCCTTCAACTCCTTCTTCCCGACGATGGTGCAGGGGCGCGGGTGGATCTGCATCGCGCTTGTCGTCTTCGCGCTCTGGCGTCCGGGGCGGGCGCTGCTGGGGGCGCTCCTGTTCGCCTTCTTCGACGCCTTCCAGCTCAGGTTGCAGACGGTCGTCGACGATGTGCCCTACCAGCTTTTCCTGATGCTGCCCTACCTGTTGTCGATCCTCGCCCTCGTGGTCATGGCGCGCAAGGCGCGGGTGCCGCAGGCCTTGATGCAGCCCTACCGCCGCGGCGAAAGATGAGGGCCGCCCGCGGCAATCCATGCCTGTCCATCCCCGGGCTTGACGCGGCGGCAGGTGATCCGCGACCCTGTCCCAGCGTACAGGGAGCTGCCATGATCCGACCCTTCCCCCTCGCCCGCCGATCCGACGCGGTGTCACTTGTCAGCGCCTGCATGCAGGGGCCTGCGCCATGACGGCCGCCGACGGCCCTTTGCCCGCGGTCGACGCGGGCGCGCTGGTCTCGGGCTACCTGCGCGAGCGGCTCGGGCATCACGGTGAGGCCCTTCGCACCGGCCTGGCCGAGGGCGGGGTCGTCCTGCTGGCGGACCTCGCGGGGTATTCCCGCATCTGCGCCACGCTCGTCGACCGCGACGTTCGCAGCGCCGAGGAGATCGGCGGTTTTCTCAACCGGCTCGCGGGACCGATGGCGGATTGCATCGCCGGGCATGGCGGATCGGTCCTGTCCTTCGTGGGGGATGCCACGATCGCGGTCTGGGCCGCACCGGACCCCGAAACGGCGACGGAGGTGGCGGCGCGCGCCGTCGCCTGCGGGCTGGCCCTGCAACGCCTGGTCGGCGCGCATCAGGACCCGCTGCTCGGCCCGGTCCGGCTGAAGGTCGCGGTCGATGCAGGGCCGATCTGGGTGGCCGATGTCGGCCTTGGGGCCGCGCAGCGCCACCTGCATGCGGCGGGGCCGATCCTGGAAGGGATGCCCGAGCTTGGCACGCTCGCCGGGCCCGGCGAGGTGGCGATCCCCCTGCCCCTCGGCCAGCGGATCGGCACGGCCGTCACGGGCAAGGCCCGCGGCGACACCCTGGTCGTCTCGGGCGTCGAGCTGCCCCCGCACCCCCTTCCGCCGTCGCGGCCCATGCCGGGCAGCGAGCGGCACGTCGCGCCCGCGACCCTGTCGCTTGCAGCGGCGGGCGATGCGCGCTGGACCGCCGAGTTCCGCACCGCGTCCATCCTGTTTCTCGCCGTGGAGGGGTTCCGCGCCGACCTGCCGGACGCGGCGGCCCGCCTCGACACGCTCCTGTCCGGCATCGGCGCGCAGGTCGAGGCGACCGGCGGCGTGGTCAACGAGGTGATCAACGACGACAAGGGCCTGACCATCATGGCCGCCTGGGGCCTTGCCACCAACACCCATGAGGATGATGCCGCGCGTTGCGTCGTGGCGGCCCAGGCCGCCCGGCAGGGTGTGCTCGACGCGGGCTTCGGCTGCGGCGCCGGTCTTGCCACCGGCCAGGTCTTCGCGGGCCTCATCGGGACGGAGGCCTACCGGCAATACACCATCGTCGGCGACCCGGTGAACCGGGCCGCGGCGCTGTCGCGCATCGCCTCCGACGGGCTCCTGGCCGATGGCGAGACCGCCGAAGCGGCAAGCGACCGCTTCGTCTTCGGCACCCACAGCGAGGTCACGCTCAAGGGCTGGGACCGCCCCTGGGCGGCCCATGGCGCACCGCGGGAACACGCGGCCGAGGTGCAGGAGACGCACGGCTTCGTCGGGCGGCGGCAGGAGCTCGACACCATCGCCGGGCTGCTGCAAGCCCCTGCCGCCGAGGCGGCGCCCATCGTCCTGATCGAGGCCGATGCCGGTCTCGGCAAGAGCCGCCTCGCGCTCGAGGCGCGCCGGATGATGGAGGCCCGCGGCCTCGTCTGCGCGACGGGCGTCGCCGACGTGCTGCGCCGGACCTCGGCGCTCCATGCCTGGCGCGCGATCTTCGCGCGGCTGCTCGGCGACGGGGACATCGGCGCGCGGCTGGCGGAGCTGACCGCCGGTCATCCGGTGCTGGCTGGGCGCCTGCCGCTGCTGAACCCGGTCTTGCCCGTGGACCTGCCCGACACGCCCGAGACCGCCGCGCTCGACACCGCGACGCGGGGCCGCCTGCTGGTCGAGACGGTGGGCGATGTCGCAGCACGGCTTTTCGCGGACGCGGGCACCGACTGGCTCGCGATCGAGGATGCCCACTGGCTCGACAGCATGTCGTGGCAGGTGCTGGCCGAGGTGCGCAGGCGACACCCGGCCCTCGGCCTGATGGTCGTGTCCCGCATCCTCGACCGCGAAACGCTCCCCGCCGAGGCGGCCGCGATGCTGGGCGGCCCCGAGGTGACGCGGATCGCCCTCGGCGTGCTGGCCGAGGAGGAAAGCGCGGACCTCGCCGCCGAGGCGTTGGGGGTCATGGACCTGCCGCGCGCGCTCTCGCGGCTGATCCACCGGCGCGCCGAGGGGCATCCGCTCTACGTCAAGGTCCTTGCCCTGTCGCTCCGCGATGGCGGGGTGATCCGCACCAAGGGGCGGCAGGCGACCGTGCGGCTCGGCGAGGACGGGATCGCGGCGCTGGAGTTTCCCGACGGGATCGAGGGCGTGGTGGCCAACCGGATCTCGGCGCTCGACCCGGCGACGCAGCTTACGCTCAAGGTCGCCTCGGTCGTCGGGCGCGACTTCGACCTCGACCAGCTCGCCGCGATCCGCCCCGGCGGGCTGACGCCCGGGATGCTGGCCGCGCAGTTGCAGTCGGCGCGGCGGCAGAACGGCCTTGTCGAGCCGCTGGACGCGGCCGGCACGGCCTTTCGCTTTCACCACGCGATCATCCAGGACACGGCCTATGGCCTTCTGATCCGCGATCAGAAGGTGGACCTGCACGCCGCCGCCGCCCGCTGGCTCGAGGATGGCACCGCGGCCCCCGGCATTTCCCCCGTCATCGCCTACCACTGGCGCCGTGCCGAGGATCACGACCGCGCGATGCGCTGGTACGACCGCGCCGCCGAGGCCGCCGTCGCGGGCAACGCACCCGCGGAAACCGCGGAATTCACCCGCCGCGCGCGCGAGCATGCCGAGCACGCGTCCGACCCGCCCGACACGGGCACGCGGGGGCGCTGGCTGTTTCTCGAGGGCAACGCGCTGATGTCGCTGGGCTATTACCGCCGCGGCGCCGACACGCTGCGCGCCTCGATCGACATTCTGGACGGCCCCCTGCCCCGGTCCACGCCCGGCGCGATCCTGCGCAGCCTAAGGGAATTCGGGAGGCTGAAACTGGGCACACGCGCGGCCAGCCCGACGCCCGAGGCTCGCGACCAGGCCCTGATGGTGGCGACCGCGCTGCATGCGCTGTCGGAGATCACCTACCAGCATGGCGACATCCCGCAGACGCTGGCGGGCGCGCTGCGCGCCGTGAACCTTGCCGAAGCCGCGGGCGGCGACAGCGAGATCCTTGCGAAATGCCTGATGGGCACGGCCTTCATCGGCCTGTCGGCCCCCTGGGCGATCAACCCCGGCGCCTACCGCGACCGGGCGCTTGCGATGTGCGAGCGGCTCGACGACGACATGACCTGGTCCTGGGTCCTCTTCGTGGCCGGCGTCTTCGAGATGGGGCTTGGCAATTGCCCGGCCGCGCAGCAGAACCTGTCGCGCTGCCCGCCGATCTGCGAGAAGATCGGTGAATGGAAGAACTGGCTTTCGGCCATGGCGAATTACGCCAACGCGCTCAGGATCGAGGGGCGCATCGCGGATTCGCAGGCCGTCGATTTCCGCCTGCTCGAGGTCGCGCTCGACCGCGGCAACGTGATCGGCCAGGTCTGGTCTCGCACCGCCATCGCCAAGAACCACGTCTATCTCGGCGAGTTCGACGCGCTCGACCAGTGCCTCGAGCGGCTGGACGTGCTCTTCGCCAACCCCGCCAACGTGACCGAGGGCAGCACCGACAACGTGATGACGCTGCACCTTGCCCATGCCGCGGCGCATGTGCAGGCGGGGCGCGACGCCGCGGCACTCACCTCGCTGGCCGAGGTCGCGCGACTGTTCGACAGCATGGCGAGCCCCGGCATCTACGGCATGGAGCCGGTGATGATGATGTGCGACATGATCGAGGTGCTGCGCCTGCGCGGTACGGATGCGACCGCCCTTTCCCCGATCCTGCGCTCGGTCGTGGCCTATGGCAGCCGTTTGGCCAAGCAGTATTCCGGCGCGAATGCCAAGCTCGCCTATGCCCGCGGCGACCAGGCAGCACTTGCGGGCAACATGCGCCGCGCCGCCCGCCTGTGGGAGGCCGCCCGCCGCGACGCCGCCGAGCGGGGCCTTTACCTCGACGAGGCGCAGGCCGCGCTCAGGCTCGCGCATCGAGCCGGGCATTCCGAGTCAACCGGCCTGCAACTGAGGGCCAGCGCCATCCTGCGCGACCTCGACCTGGCGAAACCGCCGCTCTGGGCCGCGCAGGAAGCGTGAGCGCCCCTCAATCGAGCGCCGTGCCGTCAGTCTGGAACCGCACCTCGACGAGGGGATTGCCGGGCGCGTTGCCGAACCGCAGAAGCACCAGCATGGGCTGATCGAACGCAGCACCCCCGCTGACCGAACTGCCGGTGATCCGGTAGCGCACCACGCCCAGAAGGCCCGGCAGGTCCGCGCTGGTGCCCTGGGGGTCGGCCTTGAACCCCGGGATCGCGCCGAAGGCCGCCATCAGCGCCTTGAACCCCGCCGAGCCGGTCCAGGGGCCTTCGGGCACCGCCGTGCCGCCCGGCCCATAGAAGATCGGGCCGCCCTGCCCCGCCGGCAGCTGGCCGATCCAGTCGAGCCCGCCCGCCGCCGCCGCGGCAAGCGCGGGCGTCAGGCTGTCCGCGGGTTTCGGCCCGCCCGGCAGGGCGATGGTCTGCAAAAGCGCGCTGTCAGCGACGAGCCAGAGCTCGGCCACGCGCACCTCGGCCTCGGCGGGATCGGTGAAAGCGACCATCACCGTTGCCCTGAGGTCGCTGAAGGGCGCGCCGGTCAGGTTGGCCATGCCCGTCAGGCTCAGCGTCGCGTAGCCGCGGTTGGTCTCGAGATCGACGCTGATGGCCCGGGTGTTGACCTGTGTCAGCGTCAGCATCACGCCCAGTTCGGTGAAGAAGTCGATGCCGCCGCTCGGCCCGGTGAAGGTCCCGCCAAGCGCCATGCCGCCGGGGGCGTGATAGGTGCAATCGGGCATCAGCGCGGCCTCGGCCAGCATCGGGTTGCCCGCCGAAATCGCCGAGGCAAGCGCGCGCAGGCAGGTCTTCATTCCGGCTGTGCGCAGGAAATCGTCCTTGATCGACGGTGGCTTGCCCGCAAGCACATCCTGGATCGCCAGCGCGATCTGGGTGCCGGACCAGACCGCGCCATCCATGTAGCCGTTCGAGATCGAAGCCGTCTCGGTCGAGGCGAAGAAGACATTGCCCTCGGGCTTGCAGCCCTCGCCTTCGAGCAGGATCGCGGGGCCGCCCGCGGTGAAGCTGCCCTTGCCGAAATGCCCCGCCGGGCAGCCCTTGGAGAACCCTTCGAGGTTCCAATCCATCTCGGTATACTGCGGGTTGAAGGGCGAGACATCGCGCTGGAAGACCTGCTCGATCCGCTGGATGATCGCCATCTCGCGCTGGACCTTCGACTGCTGTCGCAGGGCGCGCGCCTGGTCGCCGACGATGAAGGCGAAGAGCGCGGGTGCCTCCTCGGCGCTGGCGTTGTCCATCATCCAGACGCTCGGCCCGTTCAGCATCAGCACGTCGCCCGACAGGCCCCATTGCGAGATGTTGCCGTCGAAGACCGGATCGCCGTTGCCGGGATAGACCGGGATGCCGTTGACGGTGCCCTTCTGGTAGGTGCTGGTGTCGCTCCGCCAGAAAGCGCTGTCGAAGCGGACGAAGGTCATGATCATGTCCGAATTGGCCATGTTCTGCGCCGCCGTGCTGCGGGCGGCCGACAGCGCCGGCTTGAAGGTGACATCGGCATAGAGCGCGGGCGCCATCGCGAAAAGCACCGTGCGCGCCGTGTAGACCTGCCCGGCGCTGTCCTGCAGCGTGACCGGACCGCCCGCGGGATTGCTGCAGCCGACGATCTTCACACCGGTTTTCACCGTGCCCGCGGGCAGGTCGGCCAGCATCCCCTCGGCGATGGATTGCGCCCCCTTGGGCAGGCGGTAGCCCTGCGCGCCCTGCATCGGCCAGCGGATCGCCTGGAACCGCGCGAGCCCGCC
This sequence comes from Roseicyclus sp., assembly GCA_965661995.1. GTDB lineage: Bacteria > Pseudomonadota > Alphaproteobacteria > Rhodobacterales > Rhodobacteraceae > Roseicyclus. The sequence continues at coordinate 4,373 of CBFIFZ010000029.1, read as the reverse complement.
GCTCGAGCCGATGTAGAACAGGAGCCACAGCATCGAGATCTCGCGCGGCTCGCAGGAGAACCCGACCCGGCAGAGCATCGCGACGAGACCCTTGAAGTAATCCGAGGGCGGGCCGATCTCGGGGATGTTGACGGTTTTCACCCAATCCTCGACCGAGAGCGCGTCGAGCCCCGCCGCCGTCGGTGCCGACCAGGGCGCATCCGTCGGGATGCCATCGACCATGCCCTGCATCATCTGCAGGTAGAACTGGTCGCGCGGGTCCTGGGGGATGGTGGTGCCGATATAGGCGTCGAAGCCGCCCTGCGCGTTTTCCTGCAGGTTCGCGCCCTGCCCGCACCAGAACGGATCGCCCGGACCGGGGGCGGTGTCGGGGCCGTCGTACTGCTTGAAGGGTTTCAGGCCCAGATCGTTCGCCAGCTCCCAGATCGAGGACTGGAACGGCTCGTCGCCGATGAAATGCGCGCCGAGATCGAACCAGGTGTCCTTGCCCTGCCATGTCTGGGTGACGGTGCAGGCCCGGCCGCCCACGCGGTCCCGGCCCTCGAGCACCTGAACGCTCAGCCCCGCGGTGGTCAGGTCGCGCGCAGCCTTGAGCCCGGTCATACCGGCCCCCACAATGATCACGTCCAGCATGTCCGGGTCTCCTTTTCATCCCTGTTCCGGGCGGCGCGGTCTTCCCACATGCCGCGATGCGGCAAGGGTCGCCGCGGCACCGCCTGCACCGCAGCATTGCACAGGTTGGCGCCGTTGGCCCCAGAGGAAATCCGTAATCGACGCGGGTTTCGGCGGCCCGGGTTCAGCCCATCGTGGCCTGCACGCCGCGCAGCGCGGGGTAAAGCGCGCGGTACCCTCCAAGCCGCCGGGCAAGCTGCGCCGCGCGGGCGTCATCGGGCGTGAACCACTGGCGCACCGGCGGCTTCGTCATCACTCCGGCGATGTCGCCGTCGCCCGATGCGACGCAGGCCAGCCGCGCGGCGCCGAGCGCCGGGCCGATATCGGCCCCGTCGCTGCGGCCAAGGCGGCAGCCAGTGACATCGGCGATGGTCTGCATCAGGTAGTCGCTCCGCGTGCCGCCCCCGATGGCGAGCAACGCATCGGGCACCGGCCCCGCCGCGGACAGCGCCGCAATGGCGTCGGCGAAGCTGAAGGCCACGGCCTCGACCACCGCGCGCATCAGCGCGCCTTGCGTCGTGGTCTCGCCCAGGCCCGCAAAGCCGCCGCGGATCCCGGTGTCGCCATGCGGCGTGCGCTCGCCGGTCAGGTAGGGCAGGAAGAGCGGGCCGGGCGCGGCCGCCTCGGCCTCGGCCAGCAGCGCCTCGATCGGGCGGCCGAGCAGGGTGGCGAGCCAGGCGATGGGCCGCGCGCCGTTCAGCATGGCGGCCATCTGGAACCAGTGGCCCGGCAGGGTGTGGGCATAGGCGTGGATGCGGCTTTCGGGATTGGGGCGGTAGCTGTCGGTGGTAACGAAAAGCTGCCCCGAGGTGCCGAGCGAGATGAAGCCGTCGCCATCGGCGACCGCGCCGATGCCCACCGCGCCCGCCGCGGCATCCCCTGCCCCCGCCGCGACCGGCAGGCCAGGGGGCAGACCCAACTCCGCCGCCGCAGCGGGCAACAGGCGGCCCGCGATCTCGGTGCCGTGGCGAAGCTCGGGCAGCCACGCCGGATCGGTCGCGCTGATCTCGCACAGCCGCGGCGACCAGCGCCGCGCGGCCTGGTCAAACCACGAGGTTCCCGCCGCGTCCGACGGGTCGGTGACGCAAGCGCCGTGCAGGCGCAGGCCGATATAATCCTTGGGCAAGAGCACATGGGCGATGCGGGCATGGACCTCGGGCTCGTGCCGCGACAGCCACAGGAGCTTGGGCGCGGTGAAGCCCGCCATCGGCGGCACACCCGACAGCTGGCCGACCGCGGGCTCGGCCGCGGCCATCGCGGCGCATTCCGCCGTCGCGCGGGCGTCGTTCCACAGGATCACGGGGCGCACCGGGCGGAGGCCCGCGTCGAGCAGCACCGCGCCGTGCATCTGTCCCGACAGGCCGATCGCGCGCAGCCCGGCACGCAAACCGGGGTCGAGGGCGCGCACGGCCTCGACCACCGCGGTCCACCATGCATCACAGTCCTGTTCGCTCGCACCGTCGAACGGGTGCGAGACCTCGAGCGGAGCCGAGGACGTGGCAAGGACATCCCCCTCCGGCCCGAGAATGCAGGTCTTGACCGCCGAAGTGCCGAGATCGAGCCCCAGATACATATGCCGTCCTTTCGCCCTGCCGATTGCGCGTCCGCCTATTGGCGCGCCGTCCTTCTGCGCATACACATCATCGGCCTTCGATGCACGGCAACCAAGCCGCACGCCAGGGGAAGTGCAAGAAAATTCTTTACTCGCGTCATGTTTTGCGGGTTCTCATAGGGGACGACCGGGCCGAGCACCCGGTCCGGCCAGTGTGATATCGGGAGGCCGTGACATGAGTGAGCAGAAGATCCGCAACATGGAGGAGTTCGCCGCGCTGAGCGGTCTCTCCCGGCCTACCGTCTCGAAGTATTTCAACGACCCCGCCAGCGTGCGCGCCACCACCCGTGCCCGCATCGAACAGGCGCTCGAGCGCTACGACTTCCGCCCGAACATCTACGCGATGAACCAGAACCGCAGCCTGACCAAGAACGTCGGGATCGTGGTGCCCTACCTCGCCGATCCGTTTTTCGCCGAGATCGCGCGCATCATCGAGCTGCGCTGCATCGAGGCGGGGTTTTCGCCCATCCTCTACAGCGCGCATGGCGAGCAGAAGCTCGAGAAGGAAATCCTCGAGGGGCTGACGGCGCTGAAGCCCGCGGGCGTGTTCCTGGCGCCGCTTGGGCGGCTGTCGGACCGCGGCGCGATCGAGCGGTTCTGCCGCGACGTGCCGACCGTTCTGTTCGACAGCAATATCGAGGACATGGGCGAAGCCTTTGTCGGGTCTGACAATTTCAGCTTCGTGCAGCAGACGGTCGAATACCTGTGCCGCACCGGCGCGCCGCCCTGTTTCTTCGAGATGCGCAACCCCGCCAACCCCAACGCCAACAAGCGGCGCAAGGCCTATCTGCAGATCATGGATGCCGCGGGGCTCGAGCCGCACGTGATCAAGGTCGAGGGCGAGGGCTGGGGTTTCGAAGAGATCGGACGCCGCGGCGCGCATGAGGTCATCGCCTCGGGCCGCCTGCCGACCGATACGGTGCTCTGCTCCAACGACCGACTCGCCATCGGGTTCCTGTCCGCCTGCTACGAGCGGGGCCTGCGCGTGGGCCGTGGCGAGGGCTGCGCGCTGCGCGTCGCCTCGCATGACGATCACCCTTTCTCGCGCTTCACCTGCCCGTCGCTGACGACGGCCGCGCATGAGTACGAGGCGGTGGCCGACAAATGCATGAACACGTTGTTTTCGCTGATCGAGTCCGGCGGGCGCTTCACCACGCGCGAAGAGACGCTGATCCCCGCACGACTGATCCTGCGCGCTTCGGCCTGACCATTAATTAACGCGCGTAAAGTTTTTTGTTGACGCGCGAAAGGCTTGGGGCGTAGCCTGCACGGACATAACATCCAAACCAGGGAGGATACGGATGTCCCCGAGAACCGTGCTTCGCACGTCTTCTGCGCTTGCGCTCTGTGCTTTTGCCAGCGCCGCTGCAGCCCAAGACACCACCATCACCATCGCGACCGTGAACAACGGCGACATGATCCGCATGCAGGGCTACACCGACCTGTTCACGGAGCAGACCGGCATCGCCGTGGAATGGGTGACGCTGGAAGAGAACGTGCTGCGCCAGCGCGTCACCACCGACATCACCACCAATGGCGGCCAGTTCGACATCATGACCATCGGCATGTACGAAACGCCGATCTGGGGTGCGAACGGCTGGCTCGTCCCGCTCGACAGCCTGTCCGAAGAGTACAACGTCGACGATATCCTGCCCGCCATGCGCGCAGGCCTCAGCCATGAGGGCACGCTCTATGCCGCGCCCTTCTACGGCGAAAGCTCGATGGTCATGTATCGCACGGACCTGATGGAGGCAGCCGGTCTCGAGATGCCCGCCGCGCCCACCTGGGACTTCATCCGTGAAGCGGCCGCCGCCATGGACAACCCCGAAACCGGCGTCAACGGCATCTGCCTGCGCGGCAAACCCGGCTGGGGCGAAGGCGGTGCCTTCATCAACGTGACCGCCAATTCCTTCGGCGCGCGCGTCGTGGACGAGAACTGGCAGGCGCAGCTCGACAGCGAGGAATGGGCCAATGCGCTCAACTTCTTCGTCAACCTGATGAACGACTACGGCCCCGACGGCTATGCCACCAACGGCTTCAACGAGAACCTGTCGCTGTTCCAGCAGGGCCTCTGCGGCATGTGGATCGA
>CBFIFZ010000028.1:0-20383 GCA_965661995.1 Roseicyclus sp. | reverse complement strand
AAAATCATTCCGCCGCTTCCCGGTAGGGCGCGCCCTCGCCATAGGGCACGTTCACGCCCCCGTAGCGGCGCACCCGGATGTTGCATTGCTCGGCATGGCCCACGAACCCCTCGAGCATGCAGAGGCGAGAGCCGTATTCGCCGACCAGCGTCGCCGCCTCGTCGGTGAGGACGCGCTGGTAGGACTGGGTCTTGTTGCCCTTGCCGTCCCACAGCCCGCACGTGTAGCGGCCTGCGCGCTTCGTCGGCAGCGTGTGGTTCGTCCCGATCACCTTGTCGCCATTGGCGACATTGGTCCGCGGCCCGAGGAAGAGCGCGCCGTAATTGGTCATGTTCTCGAGATACCAGTCGTCTCGGTCGGTCATGACCTGCACATGTTCATAGGCCAATTCCTCGGAGACGCGCAGCATCTCGTCGTGATCGGCACAAAGGATCACGTCGCCATACTCCTCCCAGCTGACGCGGGCGGTTTCGGCGGTGGGCAGGATCTGCAGCAGCCGCTCGATCTCGGCCAGCGTCGCCTCGGCCAGCTTGCGGGAATTGGTGATCAGGCAGGCGGGCGAGTTGTAGCCATGCTCGGCCTGACCCAGAAGGTCCGTCGCCACCATCTCGGCATCGACACTGTCATCGGCGATCACCATCGTCTCGGTCGGGCCTGCAAACAGGTCGATGCCCACGCGGCCGAACAGCTGGCGCTTGGCTTCCGCCACGAAGGCGTTGCCGGGGCCGACCAGCATGTCGACGGGGGCGATCGTCTCGGTGCCCAGCGCCATGGCGCCCACCGCCTGCACGCCCCCGAGGACGAGGATCTCGTCCGCGCCGCCCTCGTGCATCGCGGCCACGATGGCCGGATGCGGCTTGCCGCCCACGGGCGGCGCGCTGGCCACGATGCGCTTCACGCCTGCGACCTTGGCCGTCAGCACCGACATATGCGCCGAGGCGACCATCGGGAACTTGCCGCCCGGCACGTAGCAGCCCACGGAATTCACCGGGATGTTGCGATGGCCCAGGATCACGCCCGGCATCGTCTCGACCTCGATGTCGCGCATCGAGGCCTTCTGCGCCTCGGCGAAGCGTCGGATCTGGGTCTGGGCGAAGCGGATATCCTCCATCTCGCGGGTGGTGACCTGTGCCATCGCCGCCTCGATCTCGGATTGCGTCAGGCGAAAGGCGGCAGGTTCGTAGCCGTCGAACTTCGCGCTGAGCTCGCGCACCGCGGCATCGCCGCGCGCCTCGATCTCGCCGAGGATCCCCTCGACGGTGCCACGCACCTTCGCGTCATCCTCGGCCCGCTCGTCCGCGGGCTTGCCACGCTTGAGATACTCGGCCATCACACATCCCTCCCCGGTTGATCAGGGCCAAGGATACTCTGGCCGCAAGCCGGGGCAAGCGGATTCTGCATACGTTTGCAACCAGCCCGGCAAGCGCCGCGGATCACGCCAGCGCCAAGCCGTCCTCGCCGAAGAAATGAAGCCGCGTGGCGACGAAACGCAGGCCGATCCGCTCGGCCAGCCGGATCGGGCTGTCGCCGTCGACGCGCAGGGTGACCTTGCCCACCGGCCCGCAATCCACGATCAGGAAGGTGTCGGCGCCGAGGTATTCCACCAGGTCAACCACCCCCTCGAGATCCCCCTCGCCCGCGCCGCAGATCTCGATCGCCTCGGGCCGGATGCCCAGCTTCACCGCCCCGTCACAGCCAGGCGCGGGCCCGCTACGCCCGTCCTGAAGGTGATATTCACCCCCCGAGACGGTGCAGGGCAGGATGTTCATTTTCGGGCTGCCGATGAACTCGGCCACGAAAAGGTTGGCGGGATGCTCGTACAGCTCTCGCGGGGTGCCGACCTGGGCGATGGTGCCGAAATCCAGCACCACGATCCGGTCGGCCAGCGTCATCGCCTCGACCTGGTCATGGGTCACGTAGATCATGGTGGAGGCGAGATGCTGGTGCAGCTTGGCGATCTCGTAACGCATCTCGACGCGCAGCGCCGCGTCGAGGTTCGAGAGCGGCTCATCGAACAGGAACGCCGTGGGGTCGCGCACGATGGAGCGCCCGATCGCCACCCGTTGCCGCTGCCCGCCGGACAGGTCCTTGGGCCGCCGGTCGAGATAGGGCTCGAGGCGCAGCACGCGCGCGGCCTCGCCCACCTTGGCCTCGATCTCGGGTTTCGGTGCGCCCGCGGTCTTGAGCGAAAAGCCCATGTTCTCGGCCACCGACATATGCGGGTAAAGCGCGTAGGACTGGAACACCATCGCCAGCCCGCGCTTGCTGGGCGGCTCGGCGGTCGCGTCGCGCCCGTCGATCCGGATTTCCCCGCGCGAGGTTTCCTCAAGCCCCGCGATCATCCGCAGAAGCGTGGATTTCCCGCAGCCCGATGGGCCGACGAAGATCACGAATTCCCCGTCGCCGATGCTCAGGTCCACGCCCTTGATGACCTGCACCTCGCCGAACCATTTCTCGACCGATTTCAGCTCGATGGCACCCATGTCAGTTCCCCCCTGCGCGGGCTTGCATGGCGCCCGTCCCGGCCGACGGGCTGGCCCATGCCAGCCAGACCGCCGCGGTCCATGTGAAGGTGCCCCCGCCCGCGGGCGTGCCGTCGAGCGGGTCGAAATACTCGGCAAAGCCGTTCTCCACGATCAGCCGGGCGGTGTCGGCGCGGATGCGCGCGGCCTCCTCCTCCAGCCCCTGCTCGGCCATGCCACCCGCGGCCATGAAGTTCATCACCGCCCAGACCGGCCCGCGCCAGTAGCGCAAGCTGTCGAAACGCGGCCCCTCGGGGTCGTAGCTGGGCAGGGCGTAGGTGGAGCGCTCGAGGATACGCCGGAGCGCGGCGCGCGGGCGCTCATCGGCCAGCCCGCCCCACCACGACAGGAAGGACGCGTTCGAGACCGAGCCCGCGAAATTCCCCGTCCGCAGGTTCTTCGCGTCATAAGCCCCGATCTCGGGGTTCCAGAGCGTCTCGGCCCCGGCCTCCAGATGCGCGATCCAGCCGTCGATCTCGGCCGTGTCCTCGCCCAGCTCATGGGCCATCGCCTTGAGATCACGGGCCGAGCGCAGCGCGGTGAAGGTCAGCGTCGGATCGGCCACGCGGAACGGGCTTTCCGCGGCGATGGCCGCCTCGTCCCAGCGGCGGTCACGGGCGAATTGCACCAGCCAGATGAAGCGGTCGTAATCGGCCTGCGTGGGCCGCATCCGCGCGTCGACGTGGGAGGTGTCACGCCGCGTGTAGGGCTCGACCCCCACCGGATCGATGCCCGCCATCGCTTCGTCCCAGTCGGGCGCGTTGTCGCGGCCTGCCTCCCAGGGGTGGGTGATGACGACGGCCCCGGTCTCGGCGCGGGCGGCGATGATCCAGCGATGATAGGCGAGCAGTTTGGGGAAAAGCGGCACGATCCGCTCCCGCCCTGCCGCAGGATCCGCGCGGTAGATGCGCCAGGCGAGCGAGGCCAGAACGGGCGGCTGGCTGATGCCCGAGGAGGGCACGGTGCAGGCGCCGCGCCCAAGCGCCGCCTCGGTTCCCCAGACATCGGGGCCGGGGAAATAGCCCGGGTCTGCCCGGTGAAACAGGATATGCGGCACCATCCCGTTGTCCCATTGCCCCGAGAGCAGCGTCTCGATCTCGGTCCAGGCGCGGCTGACGTCGAACCCGGCGAAGCCCATGGCGGCAAAGGCCGAATCCCAGTTCCACTGGTAGGGGTAAAGCCCCGCGGTCGGCACGGTATACCCGCCCCGGTCATTCAGTTGCAGGATCCGGCGCGCCTCGGCATCCAGCGGGGCGGTGTCGACGTCTTTCATCTCGGTCATCATCCCTTCACCGATCCCGCGGTCAGCCCGCGGGTCATGAATTTCTCCAGCCCCAGGAACAGGGCCATCACCGGCACGGTCGCGATCACCGCGCCCGCCATCAGGTGCTGGCGCGGGATCTCGGAGGAATTGAGCGAGGCGATCCCGCGCGTCAGCGTGAATTTCGACGGATCATCCAGCAGCATGAAGGCGAGCAGGAACTCGTTCCAGGCGATCATGAAGACATAGAGGCTGACCGAGGCCAGCGCGGGCAGCGAAAGCGGCAGCGTGATCTTCCAGATCACTTGCAGCCGGTTGAGCCCGTCCATCAGCCCCGCCTCCTCGATCTCGGCGGGCAGGCCGCGGAAATAGCCCTGCAGCATGTAGAGCGCGACGGGGATCGTCGTGACCGGGTAGATCATCACGATGCCGGTGATCGAGTTGCGCAGCCCGGTCATGGAAAAGGCGATGTAGATCGGCAGGGCCAGCACGATCATCGGCACCATGTAGATCAAGAGGATCGACCGCGAGAGCGCCTTTTGCCCCCGAAAGCGCAACCGCGCCACCGCGTAGGCGCCGGGGATCGAGAAGGCGAGCGTGATCAGCACGGTCAGCACCGAGACGTAGAAGGACGTCCACATGTACTGGCCGAAGTTGAAATCCGTCATCAGCTCGCGGTAGCTGCGGAACAGGTCCCAACCGCGGCTCAGGTCGATCGAGAAATCGAGCGGGTTGGCGATCAGCTCGCCCTGGCTTTTCAGCGAGGTCATGACCATGACGTAGAAGGGCACGGCGACCGCGGCGGTGAAGAAGATGTAACCGAAACCGGTCAGGAAGCGGATCACCGCTTCCTCCCATTCATGGCGCGTCAGCGCGCCCCTCGGGCAGCCCTCCATCATCACCGCCACGCCCCAGCCGAGCGCACCGCCAAAACCCGCGGCCGTCACGAGATGCCCGACGAAGCCCACCCCGTCCGCGATATGGACCGGCGACACGGGCGTGTAGCCCAGCGCCAGTGCCAGCACCGCCGCACCTGCCGCCAGCATCCCCCGCCGCGCGGTCCCCGGAGCCGCGGCCCCGATCAACCCGCCCAGGATCAGGCAGCCGATCAGCCCGGGCCGGAACGCCGCGCCGGTGGAAAACGACAGGATGACGGCCACCGTCGTCGCCACGATCAGCGCCCAGAGCACGCCGAGGACCGGCCCGGTGACATATCCGTACCACAGCGCCCTCATGACCGCGCCCCCCGCATCTTTATCCCGGAAATATGGCGGGGGGTCCGGGGGGCAGAGCCCCCCGGCGGGTCGGCCGCGCAGCGGGCGAAACACCTCGCCAACAGGCCGTCCACCGCTCGTTTCCCGCCCGACGCCTCCACCGGCGCCGCCGCCCGTATCGCAAGACCGCTCACAGCCCCTCCTCCCTCGAAATGAAGCGGAAGAAGAGCCACGAAAACGTCAGCAGACACAGCAAGATCACCACCGCCACCGCCGCCCCCGCGCCGATGTTCGACACGGCAAAGGCCTGCTCGTAGACATTGACCGTCAGCGTCCGCGTCCCCGCGTTGCCGCCCGTCAAGAGGAAGATGTCGTCGAACTTGTTGAAGGTCCAGATGAAGCGCAGCAGGAACAACACGCTCAGAATTCCCATCAGCATCGGCAGCGACAGGTAGCGGAACTTCTGGAAGGGCGAGGCGCCGTCCATGTCCGCGGCCTCGTACATGTCGGTGTCGATCGCCTGCATCCGCGCGAGGATGAAGAGGAACGAGAGCGGGAAGTAGCGCCATATCTCGAAGACCGTCACCATGATCAGCGCGAGCGGCCGCTCGCCGAAGAAATTGATCGAGCTTTCCGTCACCCCCATCTGCACCAGGAGCGCGTTGACCGAGCCGGAAAAGGGATCGAACAGGATCACCCAGGTAAAGGCCACCGCGATGACGGGGGCGACATAGGGGAAGAGGTACAGCCCCCGCAGGATGCCCTGCCCCCGGAAGGACTTGTTCAGCAGAAGCGCCGCGAAAAGGCCCACCAGCAAGGCGCCGATGGTGCCGAAAACCGTGTAGAAGAGCGTGGCCCAGATCACCGTCCAGAACTCGCGCGCGTCGAAGACATCGCGGAAATTCTCGAAGGTGAACTCGAAATTCGTCAGGATGTTCTCGGCCTCGCCCGTGATCACGGGCACCGTGCCGTCCTCGATCGCCTCCTCCAGCGCCGCGATATCGCCCGAGAGCGTCGCGGGGATCTCCAGCGTCACCCGGTCGCCGCCCGCGAGATCGCCGAGGACACAGCGCAACAGGTCGCCTTGCAGCGAACACTCCTCGGGCAAGTCGCCCGGCGTCACGCCCGCGGGGATCGTATCCACCAGCACCACGTCGCGGATCGCCTGGTCCTGGCTCGAGTTGCGGATGCGGTAGCGCAGAGTGGCGACGGGGTCATCCGCGCCGCGCAGATCCTCACGCAGCACGGGCGCGGGCGGGCGCAGGTCGCCCAGCTCCACCGGTTTGACCGAAATCCAGAAGATCGCCAGAAGCGGCAGGACCACGACCAGCATGACGCTGGCCAGCGTCGGCAGCAAAAGGCCCCAGGCCAGCCGCGCCTCGCGGCGCGCAAGCGGGCCGCGGCCCTTGGGGGGTGTCGCTGTCTGGGTCATGGATCAGGCTCCGGGCGGGGATGCGCCGGGGCGGAGGGAGGGCCGCCCCGGCGCGTGGTGCAGGCCGCGGATCAGTCGATCTGCGACAGTTCCTCGTTCATCAGCGCGACGGTCGCCGAGGCATCGCGGACGCCGTCCATGTACTCGCGCACCAGCCGGTTGATGACCTGGCTGTTGATCATCGCCGAGGCGAGGCCCAGCTGCCCCTCGGCCACGCCCCAGCGCTGCGCCACGTCGAGGCCGCCGACGATCTCGTCGATCATCTCCTGCGCGTAGAGATCACCGAGCGGCGCGCGGCGGTCGACGCCCACGTCAAGCATGGACCACGCCTCGGTGAAGGCCGCGGGGTTCTCGCCGTCGCCCTGGCGCACGGGGAACTTGCCCTCGGGCGCGATGGCCAGCGTCGCGGTGTAGCCCTCCGACATCGAGTATTCGATGAAGGCCTGCGCCGCTTCGGTGTCGGCATCCGCCGATACGCCGAAATAGCGGATATCGGCCCAGGCCGCGCCCTCGGGGTTCGAGGGGCCGGCGAAGTTGGTCACGATGCCCGTCAGGCTCGCCAGCTCCGACGAGGTCGGATCGTCGTTGATCGTCGGCGGCGCGCTGTCGCGCAGGCCCGCCAGCTCGTCGAGGATGAAGGGCGACCAGATGATCATCGCCGCGCGCCCCGCGAAATAGAGCTCGCGCGATTGCTGCCAGAACAGCTCGCCCTCGGGCGAGGCTTCGACGATGGCGCGGTAGAATTCCAGCACCTCGGTCGTGGCCGCCTCGTCGAGCGGCTGGAAGCCGTCCGGGCCGACCGGCGAGACGCCGTTGGCGAGGAAGACATGCTCCAGCACCTGGGACATGAAGTTCTCGTCCACCTTGGTGGCGGCGACGAAGCCGAACATCTCGGGCGGGTTGTGCAGCGCCTCGACCGCGGCCAGCACGTTGGCATAGGTCGTCGGCGGCTCGAGCCCGTTCGCCTCGAAGAGGTCGGCGCGGTAGACGATCATCTGCGTCCAGCCGTCCACGGGGACGGAGGCGTAGCCCTCCTCCACGGCAGCCATTTCCAGCGCGCCCGAGGCGAAGGTATCGGCGCCCAGACTCTCGATCACCTCGGTCGCGGCATCGGCATCGAGGATGCCCGCCTCGTACCAGGGCAGCGCGTATTGCAGGGTGTGATAGATCACGTCGGGCAGGTCGCCCGCGGCAAAGGCCGCCGTGGCCCGCGTGCCGAGGTCGCTTTCGGTGACCGGGATCACCTCGACCGCGATGCCGGTTTCGGCGGTGAAATCGGCGGCCATGGCCACCTGCCGTTCAAGCCGCTCGGGCTGCTCCTCGGTGGTCCAGAAGCGGATGCTCTCCTGCGCCGCCGCGGCGCTGGTCAGCGCCAGCACCGAGGCCGCCGCCATGAGGGCCACGCGGCCCGGGGTTCTCGTGATGGTCATGTCTTTCCTCCCAGTTGGTTTCTTGTCGTCAGGCAATCTCGCGGGCCGGACCCGGGGGCTCCGGTATCGCATCTGGCGCGCGGTCCGAGCCGCGGGCGATCAGCACCGCGGGCGCGAGCGCGCGCAGGGTTTCGGGGGCGGCCCCGCGGATGCGGGCCAGCAGCATCCGGGCGAGGTTCTCACCCGCAGCACGGGTATCGACGGCATAGGTCGTCAGCGGCGGCTCGGCGGTCGCAGCCTCGGGGATGCCGTCATAGGAGATGACGGCGAGGTCACGCCCCACGGCCCGGCCGACCTGCGCCGCGGCGCGGTAAAGGCCGAGGGCGGCAAGATCGAGCGCGCAGAGGATCGCGGTGGGCGGCTCGGGCAGGTCGAGAAGCTTCAGCCCCGCCGCCTCGCCCTGCGGGATGGTCAGCACGTCCTCGACGACCAGTTCGGGCGGTGTGGCAAGCCCGTGGCGCGCCATCGCCTGGAGAAAGCCGTCTCGGCGCAGATGGGCATAGGTGTATTCCGTGCCGCCGTTGATGAAGCCGATCCGCCGGTGGCCGGCCGCCTGCAGCCGGTCGACGGCGGCCACCATCGCCGCCTCGCCCGCGATGTCGAACCAGGCGCAGCCGGTCGGATCGGCGGTGCGGCCGTAGAGGATGAAGGGCACGCCGCGCTCGCGCAGAAGGTCGATGCGCGGATCGTGGAGCTTGGTGCGCGGCAGGATGAACCCGTCGACCTTGCGCTCGTCGACGAGGCGGGCAAGGGTCGCGACCTCGTCCGCCTCGTCCATCGCGGTGGCGACCGTGAGCGTCCAGCTTTCCTCCGACGCGGCGCGGCTGATCCCGTCGAGGAAATCGGTGAGGAAGGGCTTGTGCGCATCCGAGCGGCCCGCGTTCAGAACGAGGCCCAACGCGCGGGCGCGCCCCGTGCGGATCGCCTGCGCCTGCGCCAGCGGGCGGTAGCCCATGCGCTCGGCCTGCTTGCTGACGCGCAGCCGCGTCGCCTCGGCGATATCGGGGTAGCCGTTGAGCGCGCGGGAAACGGTGCCCTTGGCCAGCCCCAGCGCGTCGGCCACGTCACTGATCGTGACGCGCCGCGTGCCGGGACGGACCACGGAATGGGCGGAAACCGGTTTCGGTATTTGGCCTGTGTCGGCTGGCATGTGTCACTCCCCGATTCGGATGCTCACTGCCGAAACCGGTTTCGGCAAGGGATTTGCGACATCGCCCGGATCGGGCCGGGGTTTGCCGCGCATCTCGGCGCCATGGGCGCCTGCGTCAGCGGCGGCGGTGGCACCCCGTTCCGGGGTGCGGTCGGCGCCCGGGATGGCTGGCGGCGCGCGGGACCCTGGCCGCGCTCCCGAAGTGGGGGGCTCCGCCCCCGTCGCGTGCCGCGACTCCCCCGCCATATTTGGGGGGATAGAGATGGGATCAGTCGGGCAGGGTGGCGGCCCAGTCGAGGATGGCCTGCGTCACCGGCGCGGTCATGGCGGGGCTGAGGATGTCGCCCGCGATGACGTGGTGGAACGGATCGGCGCCCGCCTCGGGCAGGGTCTGGGGGGCGAGGGTGACCGGCCCGCCCCAGGCTTCGGCGGCGGCGCGGGTGGCCTCGGCCCGGACGACGCGGTCGGCGTCGGAGAAGAGGAAGAGCGCGGGCTGGCTGGCGGTGGACAGGTCGCGGCCGCGCAACTCGCGCAGGAGCGTGCCGAGGGTGACCGTGGCGACCGTCGGATAGGCGGTGGTCCAATGCGCGGCCTGGTCCGCGTTGCGCGGCTGGAAGCTGCGCTCGGCCCCGGCGAGCAGAGGAACCCACTGTCGGGCGAAGGGCAGTTCGAGCAGGGCACCCGCGCGGTTGGCGACGGCGAAATTCGGGGAGACGAGCACGGTGCCCGCCACGTCCTCGGCCATCGCCGGGTCGGTCATCGCCCAGGCCGCGAGCGAGCCGCCTGTCGAGGTGCCGATCACCAGCACCCGGTCGCCGACGGCTCGGGCGATCTCGAGGAAGAGCCCCGTGTCCTCCAGCCAGTCGCCCGCCCGCGGCTCGGCCATGGCGGGGCCGGTGCGGCCGTGACCCGAGAGCCGCGCGAAGACGAGGTTGGCGCCCAGCGCCGCGGCCACGTTATCGGGGACCGGGCGAATCTCCTCGGCGCTGGCGGAAAAGCCGTGCAGGTAGAGGACGACCATGGCGGTGCGCGCGCCCGCATCGCCCGCCCAGTGGATGCGCGCCTCGGCGCCGGGGCGGATGTCGTCATGGGCGCCCTCGCGGGCGGCGAGAAAGGCCACGGGGTCGGCGAAACTGGCCGTCGCGGTAGCGGCCTCGACCCGCTCGCGGGGGAGAAGCCAGACGATCCCGGCAAGGACCGCGAAGCCCAGCAGGACCCGGCCGAGGAACCGTCCGGCCTTACGCATGGCTCAGCACCTCTTCGACGGCACGGGTGATGGTGGCGAGGCAGGCCGGGTCGGAAAAGCGGTGATCGGCGCCCTTCACCAGTTCGAGCCGGATGTCGTCGCCCGTCGCGTGATCGAGCAGGCGCAGCGCCACCGACATCGGCACATCCGCGTCGGCGGTGCCCTGCAGCATCCGCACCGGCATCGGCAGAGGCAGGGGCTTGCGAAGGACGAGGTGATCGCGCCCGTCCTCGATCATCCGGCGGGTGATGATCATGTCCTCGCCATACTCCGACGGCAGGGCGACCTGCCCCTCCTCCATGCACTGTTTCCGCTGGTCCTCGGACCATTCGGCCCACATGCCGTCCTCGGTGAAGTCGGGGGCGGCGGCGATGGTGACGAGCCCCGCGATGCGGTCCGGCATGCGCTGCGCCATGAGCAGCGAGAGCCAGCCGCCCATGGACGAGCCCACCAGGATCTGCGGCCCCTCGGTCAGCGCCTCGATCGCGGCGGCGGCATCCTCGGCCCAGTCTCCGATGCAGCCTTCGGTGAAACTGCCCGAACTGGCCCCGTGGCCGGAATAGTCGAACCGCAGGAAGGCGCGGCCGGTGCGGCGGGCCCAATCCTCGAGGTGCACGGCCTTGGTCCCCGTCATGTCCGAGCGCAGCCCGCCGAGGAAAACCACCCCCGGCTCGCGCCCCGAGAAGCGGTGCCAGGCGAGCCTGCGGCCCTGCGGTGTCTCCAGATACTGCGGCTCTGCCATGCCTCACTCCCTGCGGCTTTTCGGGCACCCTGCCGTGCCGGGCCACGGGGCACAATCCCCGCCGCCGCGTCATGGGCGGGGAGCTGCCGGTTCAGCCGCCTTCCACCTCGTCGAGGCCAAGCGCCGTGAGGCTTGCGGCCACGCAAAGCGCCGCGAAAAGCGCCACGGGCAGGGCGGGGCCTGAAAGAGCCGCGAGCGCGCCGAAGACACCCGAGGCGAGCAGGATCACCCCGATCACCGTGTTGGAGACGGCGGTATAGCCCGCGCGGTTGTCCCCGGGCGCCATGTCCACGAGATAGGTGGACCGGCCCGAACGGACGCCATGATAGGCGATCATCAGCGCGAAAAGGCAGGCGGCGACCGCCAGCGTGCCGCCGAAAAGGCCGAGGGCGTAGAGCGCGACGGAAGTGCCGAGCGACAGTGCGCCCAGCACGCCCGCGGCGATCAGGACGGTCCGGCTGGACCGGTCCGAGAGACGGCCCCAGACGTAGGACGAGAGAAAGGAGGCGGCGGCGGAGGCGAGCAACAGCGCGCCCAGCTGATCGAAGCGCGCCTCGCCCGCCTCGGCCGCCATCAGGACGAGGAAGGGCGGCGCCAGCGCCGTGGCGGTCAGGCAGCCGCGGACGGCGATGAAGCGGACGAGTTGGGGGTCTTGGCGCAGAAGCGCGAGGTGGCGGAGGGGGGAGCCGCCGGGTTCCTCGGCCTCGGATGCGCCCTCGGCCAGCGTCGAGAACAGCGCCGCCGCCGCGAGCCAGAGCAGCGCGGCCAGCGCCAGCGCGCCAATGACGAGCGCGAAGCGGTCGACCCAACCCAAGGTCAGCAGGAGCGCGAAGCCGATCACGCCCGCCGAGGCGACCGAGCCCGCGAGCCCCGTCACCGTGCCCCGGCGCGACGTCGACACGGTCTTGCCCAGCACGTCCTTGAAGCTGACGGAACACAGGCTGCGCGAAACGGCCAGCACCGCCAGCGCCGCGCAGATCACAGCGCCCGCGGCCCATCCGCCGAGCGTCAGCCCGGCCAGCACCGCCGCGGCGGCGCCCTGCCCAGCGCTGCCCGCCACCCAGACCCATTTGCGCCGCGCCATGGCGTGGACCCGGTCAGCCGTCCAGAGCTGCGGGAGAAGCGCGCCGGCCTCGCGGATCGGCACGAGAAGGCCGAGGAAGACCGCGGGCGCGCCCAGCGCCGTGAGAAGCCACGACAGAACCAGCTTGGGGTCGATCAGCCCGTCCGACAGCTTGGTCATGACAAGGCTGGCGGCCGCGGTCACCGCGTTTCTCGGCTCGACCTCGGCCTGCGCTTCGGGCAGATCGCCCTCGGCCCCGGTGTCGAAGACCGCTTCGAACAGGGTTTCCTCGAATGTGTCTGGCATGCTCTCCCTTGCCGTTGACTTCGCCGGATGGGGCGGTCACATAGCCCGGCAAGACATACCCGCAACCGGGCGTTCCGTGGGCGCCAAACCGACGAGGAGGCCGACAGATGGCCCAGATCTCCCTCACCTTTCCCGATGGCAATGCGCGCTCCTACGACGCGGGCGTGACGCCTGCGCAGGTCGCCGCCGACATCTCCAGTTCGCTGGCGAAAAAGGCGATTTCCGCCAGCGTGAACGGCGCCCATTGGGACCTGCAATGGCCGATCGAGGCCGATGCCGCCATCGCCATCCACACGATGAAGGACGAGGCGCAGGCGCTGGAACTCATCCGCCATGACCTCGCCCATGTCATGGCGCGCGCCGTGCAGGAAATCTGGCCGGACGTGAAGGTTACCATCGGCCCGGTGATCGAGAAGGGCTGGTATTACGACTTCGACCGGGCCGAGCCCTTCACGCCCGAGGACCTCGGCCAGATCGAGGCGAAGATGCGCGAGATCATCAACCGCCGCGATCCCGTCACGACCGAGCTTTGGGAGCGCGACCGCGCCGTGGCGTACTACGAGGCCAACAACGAACCCTACAAGGTCGAGCTGGTCGGCATGATCCCCGAGGGCCAGCCGATCCGCATGTATTGGCACGGCCACTGGCAGGACCTCTGCCGCGGCCCGCATCTGCAGCATACCGGGCAACTGCCTGCCGATGCCTTCAAGCTGATGAGCGTCGCGGGCGCCTATTGGCGCGGCGACAGCTCGCGCCAGATGCTGCAGCGCATCTACGGCGTCGCCTTCCAGAACCGCGACGAGCTGAAGAAATACCTCACTTTCCTCGAAGAGGCCGAGAAACGCGACCACCGCAAGCTGGGCCGCGAGATGGATCTCTTCCACATGCAGGAAGAGGCCCCGGGCCAGGTCTTCTGGCATCCCAACGGCTGGACCATCTACACCCAGCTGCAGGATTACATGCGCCGCAAGCAGCGCGCGGGCGGCTACCGCGAGATCAACACGCCGCAGGTCGTGGACCGCAAGCTGTGGGAGGCCTCGGGCCACTGGGAGAAATACCAGCACCACATGTTCATCGTCGAGGTGGACGAGTCCCGCGACGGCGAGAACGATGACGCCGCCGTCCGCGACAAGGCGCAGACGCGGATCAATGCGCTCAAGCCGATGAACTGCCCGTGTCACGTGCAGGTGTTCAACCAGGGTCTCAAATCCTACCGCGACCTGCCGCTGCGTCTGGCCGAATTCGGCTCTTGCGCACGGTTCGAGCCGTCCGGCGCGCTGCACGGCATCATGCGCGTGCGCGGCTTCACGCAGGACGACGCGCATATCTTCTGCACCGAGGAGCAGATCCAGGCGGAATGCGCGCGCTTCATCGACTTCCTCGCCGATGTCTATGCCGAGCTGGGCTTCCCCGAGTTCGAAATCCGCTTCGCCACGCGGCCGGAGAAGCGCGTGGGCACGGACGAGAGCTGGGATTACGTCGAGGGCGCGCTGGAGAACGCGATCAAGGCCGTAGGCCGCGACTACACGCTGGAGCCGGGCGACGGGGCCTTCTACGGGCCGAAGCTCGACTTCTACCTGACCGATGCGATCGGCCGGGTCTGGCAATGCGGCACCTTCCAGGTGGACCCCAACCTGCCCGAGCGCCTTGGCGCCAGCTACATCGCGGCGGATGGCGACAAGCATCGCCCCTTCATGCTGCACCGGGCCTGCCTGGGCTCCTTCGAGCGGTTCATCGGCATCCTGATCGAGAACTGGGAAGGCAAGCTGCCCTTCTGGATCGCACCCCGTCAGGTAGTGGTGGCCTCCATCGTGTCCGAGGCGGATGAATTCGTGGCCGACGCCGTGGCGCAATTGCAGGCCGCGGGCGTGCGGGCCGAGGCCGACATCCGCAACGAGAAGATCAACTACAAGATCCGCGAGCATTCGGTGGGCAAGGTCCCCGTGATCCTCGCCGTTGGCCGAAAAGAGGTGGAAGAGGGCACCGTGACCGTCCGCCGCCTCGGCGAAAAGGAAACACAGGTGCGCCCGCTGGCCGATGTGGTGGCGGAGCTGGCAGGCGAAGCGACCCCGCCCGACCTGCGCGCGGGCTGAGCCGTCGCAATGGGGGCTCCGCCCCCGGCACGGGCTATCGCCCGCACCTCCCCCGCCATATTTTGGGGATAGAGATGGGGCGGGGCGCGCGGAGGGACGCATGATGCAGGCTTGGCGGTTCGAGGGTGGTTTCGGGTACGAGGCGCTGCGGCGGGCGGAGCTGCCCGACCCGGTGCCGGGTCCGCGCGACGTGCTGTTGGAGATGCGCGCGGCGTCCCTCAACTTCCGCGATCTCGTCGTGCTGCGCGGCCAGCACGGGCGGCGCGTGCAGCCGCCGCTGATCCCGCTTTCGGACGGTGTGGGCGTGGTGAGCGAAGTGGGGGCCGAGGTGACGGAGCTGCGCCCCGGCGACCGTGTCTGCCCCGCCTTCTTCCAGAACTGGGAGGCCGGCGCGCCCCCCGCCGACCTGGAGGCCGGGCGCCTCGGCGGGCCACTGGACGGGGTGCTCGCCACGCATCGCGTCTTTCCCGCCTCGGGCCTCGTGAGCGTGCCCGGTCACCTGACCGATGCCGAGGCCGCGACGCTGCCCTGCGCGGGCCTGACCGCCTGGAGCGCGCTGATGGCCGCCCCGCAGGTCCGGCCCGGTGAAACCGTCCTGATCCTCGGCACGGGCGGCGTGGCGCTGATGGCGGTGCAGCTGGCCAGCGCGGCAGGCGCGCGGGTGATCGTCACCACCTCCTCGCCCGAACGGGCGGCGCAGGTCGCCGCCCTTGGCGCCGATCACGTCATCGACCGCAGTGCCACGCCCGACTGGGCCGCCGAGGTGCAGCGCCTCGCCCCGGGCGGCGTCGACCGGGTGCTGGAACTGGGCGGGGCGGCCACCCTGCCCGACGCGATCCGCGTGACGCGGACGGGGGGGCAGATCATCCTGATCGGCAATGTCACGGGCAACGAGGCAAAGCTGTTCCTGCCCGCCGTCCTTGTCCGGCAGCTGACGCTGCGCGCCGTCACCGTGGGCCACCGGCAAGGCCTTTCAGCGCTGGCCCGCGCGCTCGACGCGCATGGCATTCACCCGGTCGTGGCCGCAACCTTCGGCTTCGAGGACGCACCAAGCGCCTTCCGCGCGCTCGAGGCGCAGGGCGGGTTCGGCAACATCTGCATTCGCATCGGAGGCTGAGCGCCCTCAGAAATGCGCCTTCTCCTCATCGGGCCTGCCCGCCGCGAGCGCCAGCAGCCCGCCGAGGCCGAGGCAGGCGATGGGGAACATGGTGAAGACGCCGAAGCCCAGCCCCTGCCAGATGCCGACGGCCGCGAGCAGCATCAGCACCCCACCCCAGAGCGCGCGGGCCCGCGCCATGGCACCGCCCGCGATGCCGATGATCGGCGCGATAAAGCTGACCGCCTGCATCATCTGCGGGTCGTCCACCTGCCGCGCGAGGTCGGGCACCTCGCCGAACCAGTCGATGAACTCGACATAGCCGTAGACGAAGAAACCCACGATCATGGCGAGAACGCCGCCGATCAATCCCAGCACCAGCGCCGCGTTGCGCATCTTGCGCCCTCCTTCTTGCGTCCAGAACTGACATAAAGACGCCTCGGGAGCTTTGGAAGGGGTGGGCACGGGCCGCGCCGGGGTGAAACAAATCCGGCTTTTCCCCCGTTCCTTCGCGGTCAGACCCCGGAATTTCGCTGCGCCGCGGCGGAAAAAATCAATGCAACGCATTGATTCCTTGAGGTTTATGGAATCATGGGCGCTCACGCCCGTCTCGCGCGGCCTCACGCACGCGTGTCCCACGGCGCCGTGATTGGCGTTTGATCGCAACCCCGGCGCAAGGTCTGGGTGTCCGACCGAAACGGCCGGTCACAGTCAGTCACTCGCGCCACGAGAGCGCAAACACCGGGAGCTTTTTACCCATGACCACCGCAACCAAATCCCTCGCCCTGCTTGGCGCGGTCACCGCCGCCGTCACCGCCCATGGCGTCACCGAAGCCCAGGCGCAGGAAAACGAGAAGTGCTTCGGCGTGAGCCTCGCCGGCGAGAACGACTGCGCCGCAGGCCCCGGCACGACCTGCGCCGGGTCCTCGACCGTCGACTACCAGGGCAACGCCTGGACGCTCGTGCCCGCCGGCACCTGCGGCGACATCGAACTGCCCGATGGCCGCATGGGCGCCACCCTCGATGAGCTCGAGGCCGAAGGCTACGCCGGTCTCGCCCGCGACCTGCCCGATGGCACCGACGCGTCCGGCCTGCGCATGGTCGACATGTAATCGACCGGCCCGTCCCCGGGCGCCTCGCGCCCGGGGACCACTCCCAGCCCGACCGAGGCCCGCCATGTTCGATCTCGCCGCCCCCCGCCCCCTGCCCGTCGCCGCCGGCATCGGCCTGAAGGCGCAGCATTTCGCCCCCCTGATGGAGGCTCCCGGCCCGGTCTCCTGGTTGGAGGTGCATGCCGAGAACTACATGGGCGCAGGCGGCCGCCCGCTGGCGCAACTGCGCGCGCTGGCCGAACGCTTTCCCATCTCGGTCCACGGTGTCGGCCTCTCGATCGGCGGCGAGCGCCCGCTCGACCGCGAGCACCTCGCGCGGCTGCGCCACCTCTGCGACTGGCTGAACCCCGCCAGTTTCTCGGAACATCTCGCATGGTCGACCCATGACACGCGCTTCCTGAACGACCTTTTGCCCCTGCCCTATACCGCCGCCACGCTGGCCCGCGTCTGCACCCATATCGACCAGGTGCAAGACGCGCTGGGGCGCCGGATGCTCCTGGAAAACCCCTCCACCTACCTCGCCTTCGCCGAGAGCGAGATGGAGGAGGTCGATTTCCTGTCCGAGATCGCGCGGCGCACCGGCTGCGGGCTTCTGCTCGACGTCAACAACGTCTTCGTCTCGGCCACCAACCAGGGCTGGGACGCCCGCGCCTATATCGACGCCTTCCCGCTGGAGGCGGTGGGCGAGATCCACCTCGGCGGCCATGACGAGGAGGCCGACGAGCATGGCCACCCCCTCCTGATCGACAGCCACGGGCGGCCAGTGGTCGACCCGGTCTGGGCGCTCTACGCCCACACCATCGCCCGCGGCGGGCCGCGCCCCACCCTGATCGAGTGGGACACCGACGTGCCCCCCTTCCCCGAGCTTCAGGCCGAGGCCGCCCGCGCGGCCGCGATCCTCGCGCAAGCCGAGGTGCCCGCATGACCCCCCAGACCGATTTCGCCACGGCCCTGCTCGACCCCGCGCAGGCCCCGCCCGAGGGGCTGGAAAATCCTCATGGCGGCCCCGCGGGCAAGCGCTTCGACGTCTACCGCAACAACGTTGCCGCGTCCCTCATCGCGGCACTGGAAACCGGGTTTCCGACCGTGCAGCGCCTCGTGGGGGCCGAGTTCTTTCGCGCCATGGCCGGTGTCTTCTACCGTGCCAACCCGCCCGAGGACCCGCGGCTGGCGACATGGGGCGCGAAATTCCCCGGCTTCCTCCTGCGCTTCGAGCCGGTGGCGCATCTGCCCTACCTGCCCGATGTCGCGCGCCTCGACCTCGGGCTGAGGCAAAGTTACCACGCCGCCGACACCGCGCCGCTCGACACGCGGGGGATGGACCCCGCCGCGGTCATGGCGCTGCGGCCCCGGCTCGCACCCGCCACGCTGGTGCTATCCTCGCGCTTCGCGGTCTTCGGCATCTGGCGCTACAACACCGTCGCGGGTGCCGAGAAACCGCCCCGCGGCCCGCAGGACGTGCTGATCGCGCGCTCCGGCTTCGACCCCGCACCGCATCTCCTGCCGCCGGGGGGCTTCGCGCTCGCCCGCGCGCTGAAGGGAAAGCTGACGCTGGCCGAGGCGCTGACCCGCGCCATGGCCGAGACGCCTGAGGCCGACCCGGCCTCCCTTTTGACCCTCTTCCTCACCTCGGGCGCACTGACCTGCGACCCTGCCCCCTGACCGCCAGAAAAGGAGCCGCCCGATGCAGGCCCTCACCCAGTTCCACGCCCGCCTCTTCGGCGCGCTCGACGCTGCGCTCTCGCCCATCCTCCTGCCGACGCTGGCGCGCTTCCTCTTCGTGGCCTCGCTCTTCGGCTACTACTGGAACTCGGGCCTGACCAAGACGGGCGAGGGCCTCGCGGGCCTCTTCCGGCTCGACACCGGCGCCTATATCCAGATCCTGCCGCGCGTCTTCGACGCCGTGGGCTACAACCCCTCGGCCCTCGGCCCGCTGGCGCGCGCCACCGTCCTCTTCGGCACATGGGCCGAGTTCATCCTGCCCATCCTGCTGCTTGCAGGCCTCTTCACGCGGCTTGCGGCGCTGGGGATGATCGGTTTCGTCCTCGTGCAGACCTGGGTCGACGTCATGGGCCACGGCGCGGCGCTTGGCGCCTGGTTCGACCGCCATTCCGACGGGCTGATCGACGAGCGCGGCTTCTGGGTCTTCCCGCTGCTCCTTCTGGTGCTGAAAGGCGCGGGCCCGCTCTCGGTCGATGCGCTCCTCGCCCGCCGTCAGAGCCCCAGCGCCCCCTTCACCCCGGCATCCCAGCCAAGGTAAAGCGCACCCCCCGCCGCGATCACCGGGCGCTTCATCAGCGCCGGGTGATCGGCCAGAAGCACCTCGGGCGCCCGCGCCCGCTCTGCCTCGGACAACCCCCGCCAGGTGGTCGAGCGCCGGTTCACCAGCGCCTCGCCGAACGCGCCCAGGAACCGCGCAAGCTGCGCGCCCTCCAGCGGCTCGGCCCGCACGTCGACCAGCCGTACCTCGCGGCCCGACGCCTCCAGCGCCTTCACCGCCGCGCGGCAGGTATCGCAGGCCTTCAGCCCGAACACCGTCACGCCGCCCGCTTTTTCATCCATCCGCCCAGAACCCCCTCACCTGCCGCGCGAAAACCGGCCCGCCCGAGGCCGTTGCCCACTCCGCCCTTGTTTTTCGGGCAATCCGCGCCATCCTTTCCGCTGTGACGCCAGGTTTCAACCCGTGAACCGCCCCCTCGAGAAGGCCGCACATTGGTCACCATGGGACCGAGCCACATGAATACCCCGCGACACCCGCGGGCAGTAACCGACTTGAGAGGGAAAGACCGATGCCCACCGGCACCGTGAAATGGTTCAACACCACCAAAGGCTACGGCTTCATCGCCCCCGACGACGGCGGCAAGGACGTGTTCGTGCATATCTCCGCCGTGGAGCGCGCGGGCATGACCGGCCTGCCCGACAACATGAAGGTGAGCTACGAGCTCCGCGAGGGGCGCGATGGCCGCGCCTCCGCCGTCGACCTGCAAAAGGCCGACTGAGCCCACCCCGACAGCGCCGCATGTCGCCCGAGGGTGCCCGCATCGCGGGCGCCCCGCATCCTCGACTGCCGCCTCAGCCCATCACCATCCGCGTCACCACGACCCCGCCCCAGGCCGACAGCGCCGTGACCGCCGTGCCCCAGGCGAGGTCGACTGCGACCATCTGCGGATGCCAGTCGCGCATCACCGCCCAGCTGGTGAACTCGTAGGTGCCATAGGCCACCAGCCCCAGCACCGCCCCGTTCAGCGCCGCCTGCATCGGCACCCCGTCGCGCAGCGCGGGCCAGCCTGCGAAATACAGCACGCCGCCCATGTAGGTGAAGTAGAACAGCACCGCCGGCAGCAGCCGGAAGCCCCCGTCATAGAGCGTCTCGCCCAGGTGGCGCGCGAAGATCGGCTGGATCACCGAGCGCAGCATCACCGCGTCGGCGACAAGGAAGATGATCGAGGTGGCAAGGAACAGCACGAGAAGCGACATGGGGGTGGTCCTCTGGGGGCGTCGGGCGCCACAACCTAGCGGGTTATGGCCGGTTGCAAGCCTCGGCACGCTGGGCAGCGCCGTAGGGTGGGCATTCTGCCCACCATGGTGGGGTGAAACCCCACCCTACGCCGCAGACCACGCGACACGGTTGATCATCGGGTTAATACGTGGTACGTATTACGTATGATCCGGGGGTTCGCCGACAAGGACACCGAGCGCCTTGCCCGTGGCCAGCG
>CBFIFZ010000027.1:0-21179 GCA_965661995.1 Roseicyclus sp. | reverse complement strand
ACGTGAGCGGCGGCAGCCAGGGCATCGTCGCGGGGAACGTGGCCTATAGCCCGAACGGCACGGCGAACATCTCCATCACGACCGGCAACGTGACCGGCACGCTGGAAGACGGCATCTTCGCCGGCAACGGCGCAACCGCCGAGCTTGACGCCAACATCGTCATCACCACGACCGATGGCACGGTCAGCAGCACCGATGGCTACGGCATCTACGCGCTTCAGGCCGCCGACAGCGACACCGGCTCGACCGACCTCGAGATCACGACCGGCGATGTCGAGACGGTGAACGGCACGGCGATCTTCGCGCAGATCGGCTCGGCCGAGTTCGAGCTCGAGGAAGGGGAAGACCCGGTCTACTTCGAACAATCTGCCTACAACGGCAGCAGCCTGACCATCGACACGACGGACGGCACGGTCCGCAGCCTGAACGGGGCGGGCATCGTCGCCGTGAACGACGGCAATGCCTTCTACGACACCGACATCACGGTGCGGACGGGGGACGTGCTGCTCGGCAGTTACGAGGTCTACGACAACGCCTCCGTAGCGATCTCGGTCAGAAACACCGGCACGTCGGAGGCCGGTTCCGCCACCACCAGCGTGACCACCGGCGACAGCACCATCCGGAGCTATGACAGCATTGCGATCAACGTCGTCAGCACGGCACAGGCGAATTCCGACACGGATATCACCATCGACGCCTCCGGCGGGTCCGTCATCAGCGCCTACGCCAACGGCATCGTCGTGAACAACCAGTCCTATACTTCCAACGGCACCAGCGACATCACCATCACCACGACGGATGGCGAGGTCGTGAGCGGCAGTGGGACGGGGATCGTCGCCCGGAACGGTACGCAAACCGGCGGGATCGTGATCAACGCAGGCGACACGACCGGCGCCTATGACGGCATCTATGCCTCCGTGAGCGGATCGGGCGGTCTCTCCGTCACCTCCTTCGGCTACGCGTTTAGCGGGAGCGGTCGCGGCATCTCGGCGCTCAACGGCGGTGGCGGGGCGACCTCGATCACGGTTGGGAGCGACGGCGCGGCCCGCGGCGGCACCGCGGCGATCTACGCCTATCACAGCTCCGACGAGGCCTTCACGATCACCAACTCGGGCACCGTCGCGAACGCCTCCGAGGATACCGCGGACCTGGCGATCGATGCCGAGAGCGCCGATGGTGCCTCCGGTGTTCTTCTGACCAACGCATCCGGGGCGCTGCTCTACGGCAGCGTGGACCTGACGGACGAGGACGACACCTTCGACAACTTCGGCTTCTGGGACACCTCGGGCGGCACCAGCGACTTCGGCGATGGCAATGACGTGCTGAACAACGGCAGCCCCCTGACCCTCGTCGTGGGCAATGGCGCGGCCAACCAGGTGACCGAGTTCACCAGCCTCGAGACCTTCAACAACTCGGGCCGGATCGACTTCCTCGACGGCTTCGCCTCGGACCGGCTGAGCACCGATGGCGACTTCAACGGCTTGCCCGGCTCCTTCATCGAGATGGACTTCTTCGCCGGCGGCGACGGGGCCGATGCCGATGTCTTCGAGATCGGCGGCGACGTGACCGGCACGACGGAGATCTTCGTCGACGACGCGGCCGGCAGCGGCGACCTGACCGGCATGGAGCAGAACGACGGTATCGAGCTGGTCCGGGTCACGGGCACCACCGATGCGGGCGACTTCGTTCTGGACGACATGCTGCAGGATAACGGATCCGTCGCCCCGTGGCGTCAGGTCAGCGTCTACCTCTACGACGAGCTGGTGCTCGGCACCGACAATGTCTGGCGCCTGCAGTCGCAGTACCTGCCGGTCATCCCCGACTACGAGGTCTACCCGCAGGCGCTGCTGGCGCTCAGCGATGTCGGCACCTACCGCGAGCGCCGCGGCGCGCGCTCGGTGGCGATGGGCAACGCGGCGGGCACGTCCGAGATCTGGATGCAGATCGAGGGCCGCCAGATCGAGCGCGGTGCCGCGGGCTCGACCTCCGAGACCTCCTACGAGCAGGACATCGCGGGCGTCACGGTCGGCGTGGACTCGCAGCTGCAGGGCGGGCTGATCGCGGGCGTCAGCCTCGGCTTCTCGGAGGCGACCACGACCATGTCCTCGGTGCATGGCGGCGGGACCATCGACACCACCGGCTGGAGCCTCGGCGCCGCGCTGACCTGGCATGGCGCAACCGGCCTCTACGTCGACGGCGTGGCGCAGGTCGCCTGGTTCGACAGCGACATGACGGGTGTCACCGGCAACTCGGGCCAGAGCTACGCCCTGTCGCTCGAGGTCGGCCAGGAGGTCGCGCTGCAGGATGGCTGGTCGATCGTGCCGCAGGCACAGCTGAGCTACACCAGCGTCGACTTCGACAGCTTCACCGGTTCCGACTTCGGCGAGACGGTGATGCTCGAGGCGGGCGACAGCCTGCTGGCGCGGCTCGGCGTCTCGGTCGACCGCGAATGGGCCGGGGCGGGCGGCACCGAGAACCGCGTCTACGGCATGCTGAACCTGACGCGCGAGCTGATGGACGGCACCAGCGTGAGCGTCGGGGCGCAGGGCTTCGATGCGATCGACTTCGATCGCGACCCGGACGGCACGCGGGTCGAGCTGGGCCTGGGCGGCTCCTTCGGGCTCGGCAACGGCTCGTATCTCTACGGCGACGTCTCCGCGTCGCAGGGGGTCGATGCCAGCGGCGATGCGGAAATGAGCGGTCGCCTCGGGTTCAACTTCACCTGGTGAGCGATCCGTGCATGATGCAAACCGGCCCCCGTCCGAAAGGTCGGGGGCCGTACTGCGCTACGGGACGAGCAAGCGGAGACGGGAAGACATGATGTGTGCGGGTTCGAGATCAGCCGGGGCTCTGCTCCTTGCCGCGTCGCTCCTGGTCGGGGCGCTGCCGGCCTCGGCGCAGGAGCCGTCGCCGGACCAGTTCGTCGAGGTCTACGGCGACTGGACGGTGCGCTGCAACGCGGCCGAGGGGGCTGCCGAGGGGGCAGCACCGGTCTGCGTGATGCAGCAGCAGCTCTCGGCGCGGGCCGCGGATGGCCGCCAGCAGAACATCCTGAACCTCGTCCTGACGCTGGTGGACGACCTGCCGACCTTCACGGCGATCACGCCGCTCGGCGTGGACCTGGGGGCGGGCATGGGCCTGTCGGTGGGCACGCTGGAGCGGACGCTGGCCTACCGCACCTGCCGCCCCCGCGGCTGCGTGGTGCGGGCGGATCTCGACGGGGACACGGTCGCGGCCTTCCGGGCGGGCGACGAGGCGCTGTTCGTGATCCCCTTCGTCAACGGCCAGACCGTGAACGCCTCGGTCTCCCTCACCGGCTTCTCCGCCGCATGGGCCCGCCTCAGCCAACTCTGACACAACCGCGGCGCACGCAAAACGCGAAACCGGAAACCGGACCTCGGAAGGGACCGGCCCCCGGCACCTGGGCTCGGATTGGCACGGCTGCAACAGGTGGCGGACCGACATGTCCGCGATGCCATGGCGATGCCGTATTCGGGGTGCTAGGGTCGGCGCAACAGGTTGGCGGGTCCACCGCCGCGAGTGTCGAGGCAGTGTCATGGTACGATTTCTTCCCCTGGTCGGGGCATCCCTTGTTTCCCTTTGCAGTCTTGTCCCCGCCGCGCAGGCGGAAGACGGGCGTCAGACGCTGGGCACCGTGCGGCTCTTCAGCAACGACACGATTGCCGATCGCGAGGACCGCTGGCGGTCCGGCGGCTACGGCGTGAGCGCGTTTCGCGGCGAGACATGGGCGGGCCAGTTGCCGTCGCGGCCCTTCGAGATCATGGAGTACCGGTTCCGCGGCGAGGTCATCGCGCCCGACAACCTGAACAATCCCGCCCCCGCCGACCGGCTTTATGCCGGCACGTGGTGGCTGGGCGCGCATACGCATTTCGACTGGCTGGGTTTCGAAGCGACGGCAGGTGCCGACATCGCCGTCACCGGCGAACAGTCGGGCATCCGCCGCCTGCAGGCCGAAATCCACGACGTTTTGTCCATGCCGAGGATGAATATCGGCGACCACCAGGTCGAGGATGGCATCTACCTGCACGGCACGCTCGAACTGGCGCGTAGCCTACGTTGGGACGGCGGCGAGTTCCGCCCCTTCGTCGAGCTGCAGGCGGGTGTCGAGACCATGGCGCGCGCCGGTTTCGACGTGACCTTCGGCGCCCTGGGAGAGGGCGGGCTGCGCACGCGCGACCCGATCACCGGCCAGCGCATAGAGGGGATTGTCGGGGAGACCGATGGTGGATGGTCCTTCCTTCTGGGGGCCGACATCGCGGCTGTGGAAGGATCGGTCTTCCTGCCCGAGGATCGTGGCTACCAGGTCGAGGATCGGCGCCACCGGCTGCGCGCCGGTGTCAATTACGGTTTCGGCGAGAGCAACATCTTCTACGGGGTCACCTACCTCTCCGAGGAATTCGTGGGCCAGTCCGAAGGGCAGATGGTGGGGTCGCTCAGCCTCGGCTTGCACTTCTGAGGAATTGTGCCCGTTGCCGAATCAGACGCTATACATGGTGATTCGCGTCTGATATCGTTGCTCCAATGCACGGTCGATCAACGGCCGGCTTCCACATAACCTGACGAGGCGGGGCAATGGGCACGGGCTTTCGGGGCGCGTTCGTGATCTCATGGGCGCAAACCTGGATAGATGGATATCCGGCAGAAGACCAAAAAGACCTGGTGGAAGGC
This sequence comes from Roseicyclus sp., assembly GCA_965661995.1. Taxonomy (GTDB): domain Bacteria; phylum Pseudomonadota; class Alphaproteobacteria; order Rhodobacterales; family Rhodobacteraceae; genus Roseicyclus. Next base: position 16,490 of record CBFIFZ010000027.1, on the reverse strand, counting down.
ATGGGGTGGAGCTGGCACGGCCGCGCGCTTCCCCTGGAAGGCGAAGGCGCCGCCCTCATCCTGACCGCCAGCCGGGACCATCAAGAGCTTCGTTCCCGCGCGGCGCGGGTGGTGCGCAAACTGTTGCAGCGCCCGGCGCCCGGCCCCGCCGAATTTGCCGCCGACGAGGCCGATCCGATCTTTCGTGGGGCGTTCGTCGTGTCGGACGGAAAGCGCTTCTTCACCGTCGTACCCATCGTGGTCGAGGGTAGCGCTGCGCCGATCCTGCTCTTCGGGGATGACATGCCGCCCCCCGACCGTGACCTCACGATCGTGCATTGCTCGGAGCGGGCGCTGCGCGCGACCCCGTCCGAGCGGCCATCGGTGATCTGCTTCACGCCCGGGACCCGCCTCAGGACCGAGGCAGGCGACAAGGCGATCGAGGAGCTGGGGCCGGGTGACCGCCTGCTCACCCGCGACAGCGGCCCGCAGGAAGTGCTCTGGACAGGCCATCGCCGGATGTCCGGTGCGCGTCTCTTCGCGATGCCGGACCAGCGTCCGATCCGATTGCGCAAGGGGGCGCTGGGTGTCGATCGCCCCGAGGATGACCTTGTCGTGAGCCCCGAACACCGGGTTCTGGTGACCGGCGCGGCTGCGCGCGATCTCTGGAGCGAGGCGGAGGTGCTGGTTCGCGCGGCCGATCTTGTAGGCGACCGCTACATAACGGTGGACCATTCCCTGCGCGAGACCTGGTACATCCATTTGATGCTCGAACGGCACGAGATCGTCTGGGCCAACGGGCTCGAGGTCGAGACCTTCCATCCCGGCTTCATGGGTCTCGAGCATCTGAGCGGCGGACAGAGGGGCCTTCTCTTGGACCTGCGGCCCGAACTGTCGCGGAACGTTGACCTATACGGGCCGCCCGTGCGCCGCATGGTCAGCCGCGCCGAGGCCGCGATCCTCATGGGCGGTGCACCCTCGAGGGCCATGACCGCCCGGCATTGACAGCCGCTGCGATTCCTGTAGAAGCCCGCCATCCCCGGTCTGAAGAGGCCGGGGTTTCATATTGGTGTTGGTGGCCCCCGCAAGGGGATGCCTGTCGCCCCGGCCAAATCCGGGGAAAGGACAACGCCCTCTCACGCGCGCCTCATCCCGATAAGCGGATGCCGGTTTTCGGACCAGGTGAGGTCGCAAGCATACGAAGAGGAGATCAGCCGTGACCAAACGCACGTCTGCCAAGTACAAGATCGACCGCCGGATGGGCGAGAACATCTGGGGCCGCCCGAAATCCCCCGTCAACAAGCGCGAATACGGCCCCGGCCAGCACGGCCAGCGCCGTAAGGGCAAGATGTCGGACTTCGGTCTTCAGCTGCGCGCCAAGCAGAAGCTCAAGGGCTACTACGGCGACCTGACCGAGAAGCAGTTCCGCCGCATCTACGCCGACGCAGAGCGTCAGCGCGGTGACACCGGCGAGCTTCTGATCGGCCTGCTGGAGCGCCGTCTCGACGCTGTCGTCTACCGCGCCAAGTTCGTTCCGACCGTCTTCGCTGCGCGCCAGTTCGTGAACCACGGCCATGTGCTCGTGAACGGCAAGCGGGTCAACATCCCCTCCTACCGCGTGAAGGAAGGCGACGTGATCGAGGTCCGCGAGAAGTCGAAGCAGATGGTCGTCCTGCTCGAGGCCGTTCAACTGGCCGAGCGTGACGTGCCCGACTACATCGAGGCCGATCATTCCAAGATGACCGCCACCTTCGTGCGGACACCGGGTCTGGGCGATGTGCCCTATCCGGTGATGATGGAACCGAACCTCGTCATCGAATATTACGCGCAGAACTGATCTCTGCCGTGCACACGATCCGGAACGCCGTCCCTCGGGGCGGCGTTTCGCGTTTCAGCGCCCGTTGCGGGCGGCCAGTGCCGCCCGGGTAGCTGCCAGAAACGCTTCGCCGTGACCGTCGTTTTGCGGAACGCCCTCGGGGATGACGACCCACGGATGTTTCTGCGGTACGAAGATCGATGTGGTGGGGTGCGGAAAGGTCGGATCGGCGAAGACGCCGACGGGAATGCCGACCATGTCGGGCATCGCCTCCACGTCCCAATGGAGGGTCGAGGCGCAGACCGGGCAGAAGTGGAAGGTGATGTAGCAGCCAGTGTCACCGGTGCGTCGGAAGGCCTGCGTCCGGCCCGCCACCGTGACGGCCTCGCGGGTGAAATAGGCATGCACGCTGTAGGTGCTGCCCGTCCGCTTCTGGCATTGCTGGCAATGGCACATCGACACCGTGGCCGGATCGCCCTCGGCCCTGACCGCCACGGCGCCGCAGGCACAGGAGCCCGAGTGGATCATGATCTGGCTTCCGTTCTTGGGGTGGATACGGCCTCAGCCTTGCACGGTTCGGGCGCTTTAGGAACGTTTAAGCGGGATTAAGGGCGGGCTTCAGGACCTTTAACGCAGGCTCCGGCAGGTTGGGATCAACGCAACGAGACCCCAACACCGGAGCAGATGCCATGACCACCTTCAGCACCAACCCCCTCGCCGACATCAATTCTCGCGGGCGCCGTATGCTCAAGGCGCAGGAGGATGCCGCGGCGCATGTCTGGCGCCTGACCGATCTCATCCCTCAGGGCTTCGCCCGCTTCGCCGCGCCCGACCCGCAGCGGGCGCTCGCCAGGGCAGAACGCCGCGAGGCTGCGCGCCGGGCCGCCGACAGCCTGTTGCTCCGTTAATCGGGAAAGCCCGTGCCGATCAGCGCATCGCGGAAGAGCGCCAGATGCGGCGCATGTTTGTAGGGGCTGACCGCGAGCGTTTCGGTCACGGTCAGCTCGGGGCGGATCACGGCCAGTTCCCCGGCCATGCGCCGCGCGTCCTCCACCCGGCCCGCCGCCCAATAGGCGATCATCAGCACGAAGACGGTCGAGCCGTAACCGGGCGCCTCGTGGTAGGACGCCTCGATCATCGAGATCGCTTCGTCGACCCTGCCGAGGCCGATCAGGATCGGGCCCAAAGCGCTGCGCACGAAACCGTGGTTCGGGTCCAGCGGGTTCAGCCGCAGCGCGCGTTCGATATCCGCGAGGGCGGTTTCGAACTCGCCCACGTAGGTGTGCAGCCAGCCAGACGAGCAGAGCACCGTGACCGAGTTGGGGTTCAGCGCCTTGGCCCTGCGCAGGGCGGGCAGGCCGATCTCGGCGCCGCGCGCGAGATAGGCCAGCGCATGGCCCGCATAGGTCAGGGTCAGCGCGTCATTCGTGCCGGATTGCAGCAGCGCGTGGGCGTCGGGGACGACATGCTGGCAATCCTTGACCGAGATGAAGCGCCCACCGGCGGCGATGGTGTAGGCCCAGCACCTGAGCGCGCGGGCATGGGCATAGCCGGGGTCTAGCGCGATGGCCTCGTCGAGCAGGGCGAAGGCGCGGATGAAGTCGGCGGGTTTCGCGGTGAAGCGCATCAGCGGCTCGACCTGCAGGCAGAGGTCGTAGGCGCGCAGGTCCTTTTGCGGCTTTTCGCGCGAGCGCAGCGCCTCGGCGGACCGCAGCGTGGGCTCGATGGCGGCCGCGACGCTTTCGGTGAGGCGGTCCTGCAGCGTGAAGATATCGTTCGTTTCGCCGGTGAAGCGCTCCGACCAGATGGCGCGTCCGGTATCGGCCTCGACGAGATGCACGGAGATGCGCAGCGTCTGCCCGGCCTGCTGCACCGAGCCTTCGAGCACGTAGCGCACGCCCAGTTCCCGGCCCACGTCCGGCAACTGCACCGCGCGACCCTTGTAGGCGAAGCTCGAGGTGGCGGCGATGACGAAGAGGCCGGGGATCTTGGTGAGCGCGCTGATCAACTCGCTGGCGATACCATCTACGAGGTACTCCTGGCCCGGCTGTCCGGTGAGATTGGCCAAGGGGAGCACGGCAAGCGAGGGTGTGTCGGGCAGAGCCGGTCCGGCGGTGATGGTGGGCAGCGCACCCCGTGTGAGCTTGTAGCCCACCCCCGGCACGGTCGCGATCGCGCCCGCACCCAGCACCTTGCGCAGCGCACTTATCTGCACGGTCAGGTTGCCCTCCTCGACCGCGAGCCCGCCCCAGACCTGTTCGAGCAGCTCCTGCTTCGTGACGACGCGGTCTGCATGGGCATCGAGTTGGGCCAGCACGTCGAATGCCCGCGCACCGAGGGGCGTGACCGCGCCGTCGACCACCACCTCACGCCGGTCGGCACGGACATCGAAGCTGACGGGGCGTTCTGAGTTCATGAAACTGCTCGATCCCAAGGGTCCGTCGCACCCTAGTGGGGCGTGCAGGACCTTGCCAAGCGCCCTCGGGCGTGCGGACCTGTTCCCATCGTCGCGCGGCTGCGTTAGGCAAGGTCAAACCCGACCCGGAAGGAAGCGCGCCTTGTCCACCCAGTATCCCGTCCATGCCCGTATCGACGGCCCCATCGTGATGATCGGCTTCGGGTCGATCGGCAAAGGCACCTGGCCCCTGATCGAACGGCATTTCGACTACGACGCCGACCGCTTCACCGTGATCGAACCGGACGCGGGGCAGGCCAATTTCCTCAAGCAGCACAAGCTGAACCACGTGCAGGTGGCGCTGACGCCCGAGAATTACCGCGAGGTTCTGGGCGGGCTGCTGGAGCCGGGCCGCGGGTTCTGCGTGAACCTCAGCGTCGATACCTCCTCGCTCGACCTGATGCGCTACTGCCGCGAGATCGGCGTGCCCTATATCGATACGGTCGTTGAACCCTGGGCGGGCTACTACTTCAACACCACCGACAATGCGGCGCGCACCAACTACGCCCTGCGCCAGGCCGTGCGCGACGAGAAGGCCGCCAACCCCGGCGGGACCACGGCGGTCTCCTGCTGCGGTGCGAACCCCGGCATGGTGTCATGGTTCGTCAAGGAAGGGCTTCTGACGCTGGCCCGCGACCTGGGCCGCGATGCGGCGGCGCCCGACACGCGCGAGGGCTGGGCGGCGCTGATGCAGTCGCTGGGCGTGCAGGGTGTCCATATCGCCGAGCGCGACACGCAGGCCCGCCGCGTTCCGCGCCCGCGCGGGGTCTTCGTCAACACCTGGTCCGTCGAGGGGTTCATCGCCGAGGGGTTTCAGCCCGCGGAACTGGGTTGGGGCACGCATGAGCCGTGGTTCCCGGAAAACGGCCATCGCCACGAGACCGGCTGCCAGTCGGCGATCTGGCTGGAGCGCCCCGGCGCGATCACTCGGGTGCATACATGGTGCCCCACGCCCGGCCCGCAGTTCGGGTTCCTCGTCACGCATAACGAGGCGATCTCGATCTCGGATTACTACACGGTGGGGCAGGGGGCGGCGCCCGAGTATCGGCCGACCTGCCATTACGCCTATCATCCGTGCGATGACGCTGTCCTCAGCCTGCACGAGATGTTCGGCTCGGGCCGGACGCAGGAGAAGCACCACATCCTGACCGAAGACGAGATCGTCGAGGGGATCGACGAGCTGGGCGTGCTGCTTTACGGGCACGAGAAGAACGCGCTCTGGTTCGGCTCGCGCCTGTCGAACGAGGAGACGCGCGACCTCGCCCCCTACCAGAACGCGACCGGTTTGCAGGTGACGAGCGCGGTCCTGGCCGGCATGGTCTGGGCGCTGGAGAACCCCAACGCCGGCATCGTCGAGGCCGACGAGATGGACCACGCCCGGTGCCTCGAGGTGCAGCGCCCCTATCTCGGGCCGGTCGAGGCGCATTACACCGACTGGACACCGCTGCAGGACCGGTGGGAATTGTTCCCCGAGGATATCGACCCCGAGGAACCCTGGGCCTTCCGCAACGTGCTGGCGAGTTGAAGGGCCGGGCTTTGGAACCTTTAAGGACGATTAAGGTGGCGCCAAAGGACGTTTAATCGCGCTCCGGGCAGTTTGGGATCAACGCAACGAGACCCAAACCCCGGAGATGCGAGATGACCACCTTCAACACCAACACCGACCTCAACGCCCGCGGCCGCCAGATGCAGACGGCCTTCGAAGCAGCCGAGACCCAGGTCTGGCGCCTGCTTGACGGATTGCCCGCGCTGTTCACCCGGAAGGCGCCGAAACCCGAGCACGAGATCGAACGGGCCGCCCGCCGCGAGGCTGCGCGCCGCGCCGTCGATAACCTTCTGCGCTAATCGGGCAGGCCGACGCCCCGAAAGGCGTCGCTCAGCAATTGCCGTTGTTCCGGCAGCCTGTAGGGAGTGCTTTCGAGCGTGGCCGCCAGGGTGACGTTCGGAACGATCTCCCGCAGGAGGCCTGCGGCGCGCCGCGCGTCCTCGGTCCGGCCCGCCGCCCAGTAGGCGAGGATAAGGCTCTGCACGCCCGTGCCGTAGGACGGGAGCTCGGCGACGACCTGTTCAGAGATCGCGACGGCGGTATCAGAGCGGCCGGCATAGAGGTGACAAAGGCTCGCACCCATCCGGCAATAGATCGCCATGTCGCCCAGCGGATCGAGACGCATACCCGTCTCGAAAGCTTCGATCGCCTCGTCATAGGCCCCGATGTAGCTGAGCGGCCATCCTGCCGCGAGGTTCACGAGCGCCGAGTTCGGGCACAGGCGGCGCGCGCGTCGGGCCGCTTCTGCCCCCTCTTTCTGGCCCCAGCCGGAAAAGGCATGGAACTGCCCCGCGAAGACCAGGACCAGCGGATCATCCCCGGCCTCTGCCAGCAGAGCCTGCGCCAGCGGCGCGACCTCGAGGTTCTCTTCCCACGAGATCATCCGCGCGCCGCGCGCGATGAGATAGGCGCGCACCTTCCAGGCCTTGGCCATCCTGTATCCCGGATCGCGCGCGATGGCCCGGTCGAGCAGCGCGACGCCCTTGCGGAAATCCTCGAGCGTCTGAACGCGGTAGATGTGGGGCAGTGCTCGCAGGACGAGGTCGTAGGCGCCGAGGTCATCGGTCGGCTTTCCCAGCGAAAGGCCGGCCTCGGCGAACATAAGCCTCGGCTCCACCGCGCCCGCGACGCGGGCCGCGATCTCGTCCTGCAGGTCGAAGACGTCTTCGGTCGTACCGGTGAAGCGTTCCGACCAGATCGTGCGACCGGTGGCGGCCTCCACCAGCTGCACGGTAACCCGGAGCGTCAGTCCCGCCTGCTGCACGGACCCCTCGACCGCGTAGCGCACGCCAAGCCGGCGCGCGATATCGGTGATGTCGACCGGCTGGCCCTTGAAGCGGAAACTCGTGGCGGCCGCGATGACACTGAGCGCGGAGAGCCGCGAGAGCGAGCCGATGATCTCGGTGATCAGCCCGTCGACGAGGTAGTCGTTCTCCGGTGTGCCCGAGAGATTGGCGAAGGGAAGAACGACGAGCGACGGTTTCTCGGGCAGGGGCGGTCCCTCGGGGGGCTTTCCGGGTGCGGTGCCGAAGGCCAGCTTGTAGCCCACACCCGGTACCGTCGCGATGGCCTTCGGCCCCAGCACCTTTCGCAGCGCGCTGATCTGGACGGTGAGGTTGCCCTCTTCCACCGACAGGCCGCCCCAGACGGTTTCCAAGAGCTCGGCCTTGGACACCACACGCTCGTGGTGCGCCTCGAGATGGGCCAGCACGTCGAAAGCGCGGGCGCCGATGGCAACGGGTTCCCCGTCGACGATGAGCAGGCGCGCATCCCGGTCCAGTCGATAGGCCGCTGGCGTGTCTGGTTCTGGCATGCGGGCATAGTCCGGCGATGGAGTTTCCTCACCCTAGCAGAGCCTTGCAGCGAGCCAAGCGTGTCTTGGCACTGTGCGCCAGCGCACGGTTCATACTCTCGCCAAGGGCTGAAAATGGGCGTAAAGGCGCTTTCATGGCACTCGGTGACACCCTCAGAACCCTGCCGCTCGCCGAAGCGGAGCGGTTGCCGATCTGGCGTCGGCCCGTCGCGCTGCTCGCGCTGATGGCCTTTGGCATGCCGATCGCCTTCGCCACCTGGTCGGCGCTCTTGAACAATTTCGTCATCGAGATGGCGGGCTTCGACGGGGCCGACATCGGCTGGCTGCACACCGTGCGCGAGATTCCCGGCTTTCTCGCCATCGGGGTCATCGCGATCATCATCTTCGTCCGTGAACAGGTGCTGGCGCTGATCTCGCTCGTTCTGCTCGGCGTGGCGACCGCGCTGACGGCGCAGTTCCCGACACTCGGCGGGCTGTTGTTCGTCACGCTGCTCAGTTCGATCGGGTTTCACTACTACGAGACGGTGAACCAGTCCCTGCAGCTGCAGTGGATCGACAAGAAGAAGGCGCCGCAGACGCTGGGCTGGCTTCTGTCCATCGGGTCGGGGGCGACGCTCCTGGCCTATGGGCTGATCGTGGTGACCTGGCGCGCCTATGACCTGAGCTACGACCTCGTCTACTGGGTGGCGGGGGGCGCGACGGCGGCGATTGCCTTGGTCTGTTTCTTCGCCTTCCCGCAATTCGAAAGCCCTAACCCGCAGACCAAGAAGATGGTGTTGCGCAAGCGCTACTGGCTCTATTACGCACTGCAGTTCATGTCGGGCGCGCGGCGGCAGATCTTCGTCGTCTTCGCCGCCTTCATGATGGTCGAGCGCTACGGCTTCGACGTGCACCAGATCACGGCGCTGTTCATGGGAACACTGCTGGCCAACATGGTGGCCGCACCACTTCTGGGCGCTGTCGTCTCGCGCTTCGGGGAACGGCTGGCACTGGTCGTGGAATACGCGGGGCTCGGCGCGATCTTCCTGCTCTACGCGGGGCTCTATATCTACGACTGGGGCCCGTGGATGGCCGGGGCGCTCTACGTGCTGAACCACCTGTTCTTCGCGCTGGCGCTGGCCATCAAGACCTACTTCCAGAAGATCGCCGATCCCGGCGACATCGCGCCCACCGCCGCCGTGGCCTTCACCATCAACCATATCGCGGCGGTCTTCCTGCCCGCGGCGCTCGGCTACCTGTGGCTGACCTCGCCCACGTCGGTCTTCTTCCTTGCCGCGGGCATGGCGGCCGTCTCGCTGCTGCTGTCACTGCTGGTGCCGCGGCATCCGGAACCGGGGAACGAGACAGTGCTGGTGCGTGCCGCGCCCGCGCCCGCGGAATAGCCATCGTTGCCAAGCGCGCGCGAAGGGCGTAGGCCCGCCGCATCCCGCGATACGGAGCGCCTGACATGCCCACATGGACCGCCCTGACCACGCTGCCCGAGAAGGACAAGGCCGAGGCCCTCGGCCTTGCGCTCGAGGACCTCGAGCCCGAGCCGACAGGCGTCGGCGTCTTCGAGATGGAGGACGGATCGGGGCTGTGGGAGGTGGGCGCCTACTTCACCGAGGAACCCGACGACATCGCGCTCCTTCTGCTCGCCGCAGCGCATGGTGCCAAGCCCTTCACGGTGTCCGAAGTGCCGGAAACCGATTGGGTCGCCCATGTCCGCCGCGAATTGCATCCGGTCGAGGCCGGACGCTTCTTCGTTTACGGCTCGCATGACGCCGACAAGCTGCCCGAGGGGCGAATAGGCCTTCTGATCGAGGCTGCGATGGCCTTCGGAACGGGGCACCATGGCACCACCCAGGGCTGTCTGGAGGCTGTGGACAAACTGTTGACGGAGGGGGTGCAGCCCCGCAGCGTGGCCGATATCGGCTGCGGAACGGCGGTGCTGGCGATCGCTGCGGCCAAGGTTCTGGAGGGGTCTTTCATCGCCTCCGACATCGACCCGGTTGCCGTCGACGTGGCCCGTGCGAACGCCGCCGCGAACGGGGTCGAGGCGCGGATCGCTTGCGTGGAGGCGGCCGGTTTCGGGCACCCTGACCTGGCCCGAAATTCCCCTTATGATCTTGTTTTCGCGAACATTCTCAAGGGTCCGCTGATCGAGTTGGCGCCCGACGTTGCAGCTCATGTCGCGTCGGGCGGACATGCCATCCTGTCCGGGCTTCTGACGCCGCAGGCCGATGACGTCATCGCCGCCTACGAGGCACAGGGGTTCACACTCGCGGACCGGCGCGAGATCGGAGATTGGACGACACTGACCCTCCGCCTTTGAAGCGCCGCAGGGTTGCCTCAATTCACTCGCAATTCGCCACAAATTCGCCTATTTTGCCGACCGGTGGGGGTGATGCGTGAATGCGAGTTGCCCGATGGTTCAACGCGACCCTGATTTCAACGCTCGGCTGGAGCGGATCCACAGCACACGGCGCAATCGCGTCGGTGGCAATCTCGTGGGGCGCACCGATGACATGACGGTCTCGACGCAGCGCCGATTGCGTTTCGGCTTTCCCCTGCGCGGCCTGATCCTGGCCTTCGTCATCATTGTCGCGGTCAAGGCCTACCTGATCTGGTTTCTTGGCCTGGAACTCTACCAGGCCGAGATCCTCGCACTGCTCTCCGGCACGCGCTTCGAACAGGCGGCCGCGCGCATCCTGATGCCCGACCAGCTCACCATGTGGGTCGTGGGGGTCTACGACTGGATCGCGGCGCTGGTGTCCGGCGGGCCTGCCGACCTGTGATCGAGCCGCAGCGGATGTGCGCGGCACGAAAAAGGGCGCCCCCGTTTCCGTTCCGGGGGCGCCCTTTTGTCTCTGCCGGATTCCGTGTCCGGCGCGGCCGCTTCAGCGCTTGAAGGTGCCGTTCGCGATATCGTCGATATCGCCGCGGACGAGACCCAGATCGTCCAGCTCACGGTCGCTGAGCGCAGACAGACCCTTGCGGGTCACGCGGGCGTCGTTCCATGCGGCGAGCTTGCCGACGATTACGGCAAGTACACCTGTGGCGCCGAAGCCGGCGCCGAAGGGGCGGTTCGTCATGATGGCCATCGGTCGTATCCTTTCCGATCGTCGGTTGCTTTGGGCGCGGGCGGCTTTGGATCATCCCGCGAACAGAGCGCATCTAGAAGTCGCGAAAGCGGCGCGCAAGGCGCGATTTCTGCATGGGTCTCATGCAATTTCTGCATGGCAGCAAAAACAGTCTAACGCACTTGAAAACATGGCAAAAATCCGCCTAGCTATGTCGTATTTCGACGTCATGGTGACGGTTTTGGGCGCCGCGTTTTCGACGCGGTCCGAAACCGACTTTTCGGTTGCTGAAACGGACAGCGCGCTAGGCAATGTTCGCCTTTCGTGCTAGTGGTGCAGAAAGGTCGCAGAAAGCGACGGAATGATGGGGCATCGACGGGCAAATGCGGATCATCGGGATCGACCCGGGGCTCAGGTGCCTCGGATGGGGCGTGATCGAGGCCGAGGGGTCGCGACTCAGGCATGTCGCCAACGGCCATTGCCTGAGCGGGACCGGTGCGTTGGCCGAGCGGCTTCTAGCCTTGCATTCCCAACTGACCGAGGTTCTCGCGCGCCACGTGCCTGACATGGCTGCCGTCGAGCAGACCTTCGTCAATCGTGATGGCGCGGGAACGCTGAAGCTGGGGCAGGCGCGCGGCATCGCGATGCTGGTGCCCGCGCAGGCCGGGCTGCCGGTTGCGGAATATGCGCCCAATGCCGTCAAGAAGGCGGTGGTGGGCGTCGGCCATGCCGAGAAGCACCAGGTCGAGCACATGGTGCGCCTGCAACTGCCCGGCTGCGACCCGGCGGGGCCGGATGCCGCCGACGCGCTCGCCGTCGCGATCTGCCATGCTTTCCACGCGCAGAGCGCGGGGCGGCTGGCGCAGGCGATCGGGGCCGCGTCATGATCGGCAAGCTGACCGGCCGGGTCGACTACAAGGCCACCGACCATGTGCTGCTCGACGTGGGCGGCGTGGGCTACACCGTGCATTGCTCGGACCGCACCTTGGCGGCGCTTCCCGGGACGGGGCAGGCGGCCGCGCTTTATACCGAGCTGCTGGTCCGCGAGGACCTGTTGCAGCTCTTCGGGTTTCTCACGCCCTACGAACGCGAATGGCACCGGCTCTTGATCTCTGTGCAGGGCGTCGGCTCCAAGGCTTCGATGGCGATCCTCGGCACGCTTGGCCCCGAGGGCGTGGCGCGCGCCATTGCCATCGGCGACTGGGCCGCGGTCAAGGCTGCGCCGGGGATCGGGCCGAAACTGGCGCAGCGCGTGGTGAACGAGCTGAAGGACAAGGCGCCGGGCGTCATGGCGCTGGGCGGTACGCTGGGGCAGGCCGCCGGCAGCATGCCCGCCGACCCGCTGATCGAGGCCGACAGCGCACCCGTGGCGCCCGCCTCGAACCCTGCGCCGCCCTCCTCCAGCGCGTCGCAGGCCGACGCGCTCTCGGCGCTCACGAACCTCGGCTACGGGCCGTCCGACGCCGCCCGCGCGGTGGCGGAGGCCTCGGGCAATGATCCCGGCGCCGAGGCGCCCGCGCTCATACGTGCCGCACTGCGCCTTCTGGCGCCCAAGGACTGAAGGGGGTCGTGAGCGAACCCGCCTATGGCGGAACCGCCCACCCTACGGCATAGATGATCCAGATGACCGAACCCGACCCGACCCTCCGCCCCGCGCCGCTCCCCGAGGATGCCGACCGCGCGATGCGCCCGCAGACGCTTTCCGAGTTCATCGGGCAAGCCGAGGCGCGGGCGAATCTCGGGGTTTTCCTCGAAAGCGCCCGCCGACGGGCCGAGGCGATGGACCATGTCCTGTTTCACGGGCCGCCGGGCCTCGGCAAGACGACGTTGGCGCAGATCATGGCCCGCGAGCTGGGCGTGAATTTCCGCATGACCTCCGGCCCGGTGCTGGCCAAAGCGGGCGACCTCGCCGCGATTCTGACCAATCTCGAGGCGCGGGATGTCCTCTTCATCGACGAGATCCACCGCCTGAATCCTGCCGTCGAAGAGGTGCTCTATCCTGCGCTCGAGGATTTCGAGCTGGACCTCGTGATCGGCGAGGGGCCTGCCGCGCGCACCGTGCGGATCGAGTTGCAGCCCTTCACGCTGGTCGGCGCCACCACGCGGATGGGGCTGCTCACGACGCCACTCCGCGACCGCTTCGGCATCCCCACACGGCTCCACTTCTACACCACCGAGGAATTGACCCGTATCGTCGAGCGCGGCGCGCGCCTGTCGGGCATCTCGACCGATCCCGAGGGCGTGCACGAGATCGCCGCCCGCGCCCGTGGAACGCCGCGGATCGCGGGGCGACTGTTGCGCCGGGTGATCGACTTCGCGCTGGTCGAGGGCGACGGCCGCCTGACGCGGGCCATCGCCGACAGCGCGCTGACGCGGCTTGGGGTGGATCACCTTGGCCTCGACGGGGCCGACCGGCGCTACCTGCAACTCATCGCCGAGAATTACGCGGGCGGCCCGGTAGGAATCGAGACGCTGTCCGCGGCCCTCTCGGAATCCCGCGACTCGATCGAGGAGGTGATCGAGCCCTACCTGCTGCAGCAGGGCCTGATCGCGCGAACGCCGCGGGGGCGGATGCTGGCGCAGAAGGGCTGGACGCATCTGGGCCTCGCGGTGCCGTCCGCCCCGGGGCAGGCAGACCTGTTCTGAGGTGCGCCGGGATGGACCTCGACCTGACCTCGCCCTAGGCTCCGTGCCCATGACGGACGCCACGCTTTCCCCCCTCACCCCCGACGAGGTCACAGCGCTTTTCACCCGCGCAGACGGCCAGTTCCTCTTTGCCCGTTGGGGGCGGCCCATCGTGCCCGTGGTGTTCGGGGTTGAGGATGCGACCGTTTCCATCCTGAAGGGCGCGGTCGAGGCGGTGGTGGCGCTGGCCGATCACCGCATGGCCGAGACCGACCCCGAGCTTGGTGCGAACCTGATGGTTTTTTTCATCCGGGATTGGGCGGAACTGACCGCCACGCCCAACCTCGACCGGCTTATCCCTGATCTGGCCGAGACCGTGGCACGGCTGGAAGCGGTCCACGCCAACCAGTATCGCGCCTTCCGTTTCGACGAGACCGGCGCGATCAAGGCGGCTTTCGTCTTCGTCCGGATGGATACGGCCATGGCGCAGGCCCCCGCCGAGACCATCGCGCTATCCCAGATCGTCCAGACGATCCTTCTGTGGTCCGACACCGCGTTCCTCGGCCAATCCCCCCTCGCCGTGCTGCAAGAGGGCGGCCCGGCGATCCTGAAGCCGCAGATCGCCGACCTGATCCGCGCCGCCTATGACCCGGTCATGCCCCCGCATGCGACCGACCCGTCCCATGCGCTGCGCCTCGCCGCGCGCCTGCCGAGGCTCCAATGATCCACCGCTGGCCGATCCGCGTCTATTACGAGGACACCGATCTCGCCGGGATCGTCTACTACGCCAACTACCTGCGCTTCATCGAGCGCGCGCGCTCCGAGATGGTCCGTGCTGCAGGAATCGACCAGGCCGAGATGAAGGCCGCGGGCCTTGTCTTCGCCGTGCGGCGGGTCGAGGCCGATTACCTCAGCCCCGCCCGCTACGACGACGAGATCGAGGTGCGCACGCGGCTGACCGACGTGAAGGGCGCAAGCTTTGTCATGCCGCAGGAGGTCTGGCGCGACGACACGCTCCTGTTCCGGGCGACCGTCACCGTCGTGGTTTTGACCTCCGAGGGGCGCGCAACCCGGCTTCCGGCGGATATTCGCGCAAAAATCGGGTCCATCACGGCAGATGTCAGCCCCTGACAGAGAAGTGTTCGCAAACCCCCTGTAAACTGGTAAACTACGACCTTAATGAGGCGTGAAAATGCGCCCGCGGAGCATTGAGGTCGGGCAAAGGAACCCTTTACCAGTCATGGAAACCGAAACACTCGCTGTCGCGCAACAGGCGAATTACACCGTCATTGCGCTCTTCTTCCGTGCATCCATCACGGTGCAACTGGTCATGATCGCGCTGATCGTCGCCTCGGTCTGGGTCTGGGCGGTGACGTTCACCAAGCTTGCCATGTACCGGCGTGCGCGCACCAACGCCGCGGCCTTCGACACCGCTTTCTGGTCGGGTGAGCCGCTCGACGAGCTCTACGACCAGATCGCCGAGGCGCCAAGCAGCGCCTACGAGCGCGTCTTCGTCGCGGGCATGACCGAATGGCGGCGCAGCCTGCGCGATGACGGCGGGTTGATCCCCGGCGTGCAGCAGCGCGTGGACCGGTCGATGGACGTGGCCATCGGACGCGAGAGCGAACGTTGGACGCAGGGGCTGAACTTCCTTGCGACGACCGGCTCGGCCGCGCCCTTCGTCGGCCTGTTCGGGACGGTCTGGGGGATCATGCGCTCCTTCCAGGAGATCGCGGCCTCGGGCAACACCTCGCTCGCGGTCGTGGCGCCCGGCATCGCCGAGGCGCTTCTGGCGACGGGCCTCGGCCTTCTCGCGGCCATTCCCGCGGTGATCCTCTACAACAAGCTCAGCGGCGATGCCGACCGGCTGGTCTCGGGCCTGGAAGGCTTTGCCGACGAGTTCTCGACGCTTCTGTCGCGGCAGCTCGACTGATGGGGGTGTCCGTCGCCACCAACAGCGGCTCGCGCCGCAGGGGCCGGGGACGGCGCGGCAACCTGCGCCCGATGTCCGAGATCAACGTGACGCCCTTCGTCGACGTGATCCTGTGCCTTTTGATCATCTTCATGGTCTCGGCGCCCCTGATGACCGTGGGCGTGCCCATCGACCTGCCCGACACCTCGGCCGAGGCGCTTCCCTCCGACGATGAGGAACCGCTGACCGTCACCCTGACGCCCGAGGGCGAGGTGCTGATCCAGACCACGCCGGTGCCCGAGGGCGACCTCATCACCCGGCTTCAGGCGATCGCGGCCGAGCGTGACACAACGCGTATTTTCCTGCGCGCGGACGGGGGTATCCCCTACAACGACGTCATGCGGATCATGGGCGCGCTGAATGCCGGAGGCTTCCGCGAGATCGGCCTGGTGACCGATAGTGGCGGCCCGCGCCTCGACGGAAGCGGAGAGTGAGGGGGGCTGACGGATGCGCCGGTCCCTTTATGCGTCAACCGCCCTTCATGCCGTGGTCCTTCTGTGGGTCGCGTTCGGTGGTGCCGTGTTCCAGGACAGCCCCGAGCCGGAGTTCGAGGTCACGGGCGTGACGCTTCTGTCTACGGCGGAGTTCGAGGCGCTGACCGCCGCCGTCGAGCCGACGCCGGTGGCCGTCGTGACCTCGCCGCCGCCCGCACCGCGCCCGACGCCGCCGGAGCCCGAACCTCAGCCCGAACCTCAGCCAGAGCCCGAGCCCGCGCCGCAGCCCGAGCCGACCCCGCCCGGCGAGGTGACGGATACGATCGCCCCGCCCGCGCCGCTGTCCGGCGCCCCCGACCTGCCGCCCGACACGACGCCCACGCCGCGCGCCGCTGACCGGATCGCCCCTGTGCCGACGCCATCCCCCGAGGAGGATGTCGCGGTCGCGCCCGAGGCGACGCCAGAGACCGCCGAGCCCTTGCCCGCCGAGACCCCCGTCGAGCAGGAGGAAGAGGCCGCGCCCGAGGAAGCCACGACCGAGATCGTCACCGAGGCCGAGACGCCTTCGGGCGGCCCGCTTGGACCCATCGCCTCGATCCGTCCGCCGACCCGGCCCGAACGCCCGCAGCCGGTCGAGACCGCGGCACCCGCGCCCCAGCCTGATCCCGCTCCTGCCCCGGAACTCGACCCCGCGCCTGCACCCGACGCCGACCCCCTGGCCGCGGCCATCGCCAGCGCCGTGGCGGACGCCGTGACCGAGCCCACGCCGCCCGCCCAGCCCTCTGGCC
>CBFIFZ010000026.1:0-21319 GCA_965661995.1 Roseicyclus sp. | reverse complement strand
AGATGCCGGGGGAATGGCTACATTATTGCTACAATAGCGAATACCTGTTCT
The DNA here is from genome assembly GCA_965661995.1 of Roseicyclus sp. GTDB lineage: Bacteria > Pseudomonadota > Alphaproteobacteria > Rhodobacterales > Rhodobacteraceae > Roseicyclus. The sequence continues at coordinate 21,268 of CBFIFZ010000026.1, read as the reverse complement.
TCCCTTTCTGCGAGGATCGCAGTGTCGGCGAACTGGTCACCTGGGTGATGGGGGAACGCCGAACGGCGATCCTGACCTATGTCATCGACCTTTATGCGCCTGACCTGCGCGCCCATCCAGACGCCGTGTCGCTGGATACCGCACTGCTGGACAGTTCAGGCTATTACGCCGAAGGGCGGCCGGACGCTGCCGGCCACCCGCGTGACCGGCAGTTGAATTTCTACGGCGGCCTGCGCTGGCGCTTCGAAGAGCCTGAGGCAAGGCCCAAGCGCAAAATCGACCGTATCGGGCTTTTCCAGGCAAAGCCCGGGCTTCGCCTGCGCGAGGATCACACCCTGTCGGACGAGGAGATGAACACCTACGCCTGCCCGTGGCACCATTCGCTGACGGCGGCGATCTGTTCCTTCCGCGTGGCCAAGGCGCTGCGCACCAATCCGGGTTCTCGCCAAGACATCACCGATTTTCGCTGGCACCGGTCGACGGCGTTCCACTGGTCCTCGCTGCAGCTGATGGAGTTGGGGCTGATGGAACCGGGGCAATGGTTCTGAGCGCATGAGCCCCGCGCCGCCCGCCTGGCGCGATACGCCGATCCTGGCCTTCATGCTGTCCGAGACGGTGATCTGGGCCGCGATCTTCTACAGCTTTCCCGCGCTTGTCCTGCACTGGCAGGGGGAATTCGGATGGTCCGCGACGGCGACGATGGGGGCATTCAGCCTCGCCCTCGCGGTGCAGGGGCTGGCCGCACCTCATATGGGCCGTATCATCGACCGGGGTGCTGCGCCCCGCGCGATGACCTTCGGCGTGGTGGGGGCGCTGGCCGGGCTGGCCGTGCTGACGCAGGTGGAGCAGATTTGGCAGTTCTATGCCGTCTGGGCGTGGCTGGGCCTGATGATGGCGGCGACGCTTTACGACGCGACCTTCTCGATGGTGACCCGGGCGCGCGGGGCGCGGGCGCGAGCGGGTATCACGGCGATCACGCTTGCGGCGGGCTTCGCCTCGACACTGGCCTACCCGCTGACCGCGGCGGTCACGGCGGCGGGGGGATGGCGCATGGCGATCTGGGTGCTTGCCGCGCTGGTGCTGGCGCTCGTCCTGCCGCTGCACCGGCTGGCCTCCGCCCGGCTCGAGGCCGAGGCGCGCGCGCGAGATCCCGCCAGCGTCGCGCCGCCGCCCGCGACACGCGCCATGGGGCGGCCCGGGTTCTGGCCCCTCGGGCTCGGCTTTGCGCTCACCGCGCTCGGGGCCGCGATCCTCCTCACGAACCTGCTGCCGTTGATGGACGCGCTCGGCGTGCCGGAGGGCCTCGCAATCCTGGCGGCCTCCACCATCGGACCGGCACAGGTCGCGGGCCGGATCATCCTGACGTTGGCGGGCGCGCGCGCCGCCGCACGGGCCGTGACGCTCGGCGCCTTCCTGTTCATCTCGGCGGGCGCGCTCGCGATGGGCGCGGCCAGCGCGCTCCCCGCCCTGACCCTCGTCTTCGCGCTCGCCCTCGGGGTCGGCAACGGCGTCATCTCGATCCTGCGCCCCGTCGTGATCCGCGAGGTGATGGGTGAGGCGGGCTTCGGCGAAAGCGCCGGCGCGGTCGCGCGCCTGTCGCTCTTCGCCTTTGCCGTGGCTCCGGGGTTGGGCGCGGTGCTCGCCGATCTGGCCGGGCATGGCGCGGTCATCGCCCTTTGCGTCGCGGCGCCGCTGTTCGGCGCGGCGCTCCTCCGGCGCCTGCCCGCATGAAAAAGGGCGGCCCCGAAGGACCGCCCCGACGTTCAGATCATCGAAACCCGATCAGGCGGTTTCAGCCTCGATCACCTGCGGCGCGGCGCGCGTGATCTCGATCTGCCGCGGCTTCAGCGCCTCGGGCACTTCGCGCACCAGGTCGATGTGCAGCATGCCGTTCTCATGCACGGCGCCGGTCACGCGCACATGGTCGGCCAGCTGGAACCGCTTTTCGAAGGCGCGCGTCGCGATACCCCGATGCAGGTAGGTGCGTTGCGTCTCGTCCTTGGCCTTGCGGGCGGTGACGACCAGCTCGGTCTCGCGCTGCTCGACGCCCAGATCGGCCCCGGTGAAGCCGGCCACGGCGATCGAGATGCGATAGGCATCATCGTCGATCTTTTCGATGTTGTAGGGCGGGTAGGTGGAGCTTCCCACGTCCTGGGTCATTACGCGATCCAGAAGGTCGGCCATCCGGTCGAAGCCGACAGTGGCACGGTAAAGCGGGGAAAGGTCGTAGCTACGCATGTGTCATCCTCCATTGAGCGACAACTTAGGTTCAGGACCGCCCCGGAATGAGCACGGCCCTCTTGTCATGGTTCAGGACGGCCCACCGGGGCGGCACCGTCACATCCGGGATGTGTGCAGACCATCGCGCGGTTTCAAGCCCCGAGCGACCCGACCCTTCAGGGGCGCAGGAAACGCGCACCAAGCGAGTCGCGCCCGCTTTCGTGGCCCCCCGGACGGCGCACCGTCGGCAAACCGCTTGCCACCGCGGGGCTGGCGACGGTCGCCGGGCCGGCGCCACGCGCGGCCGTCAGCTCGGGCAACAGCGCGTCGACGGCCACGGCCACGGTCACGTCCTGGCCTGCAACCGACGAACGCCCCGAGACGACCGCGACGATCTCGGGCCCCTGCGGCCCCATCCGGATCACCGGCGCACCCGAACTGCCAGCGACAACCGAACAGGAGAGGACCTGCACCGCGCCAACGTTCGAGAGCAGGCGGCAATTCTCCTCGATCGAAGGAAAGGCCTCGCGGTCGGCCCCGTAGGAGACAAGCGTGACGGCGCTGAACAGACCCGCATCGCCGGTGGCGGGTATAGGCTGGACCCTCAGGTCCGAGACCGCAGCATCCAGTTCCAGCAATGCCATGTCGCGCGCGACGGCCTCGAAATCGACGTCGCCGACAGGGCGAACATAACCCGACGGCAGATGGCTGCGGCGGATACCGCGCACCGCTTCGGCCCGGCCGAACCGTAGGCTCGCGAGGAAGCTGAGCTCGGCGTCCGGGATCCTCGCGCCGTCTTGCGTAAAGAGGCAATGGGCCGCGGTCAGGACCAGGTCGGGCGCAATCAACGTGGCCGTGCAGAAGGAAACGCTCGTGTCCAGCCGCCCGATGGCCTGCCAGTCTCGGGCAGCATCCGCCGTGGTCAGGGCGCGCGGGGCGGCGGCAACCGCGACACGGCGATCCGCCCCGTCCTCGGCCTGGCCAAGCTCGGGGTGCAGTAACAGCATCAGGGTCGCGCAAAGCGCGCAGAAGGCGAGAAGGAAGCGCATGGCGTGCGGGAATTCCGTTCGATGTCCGGTGCAGCCTGCCGCGTCAAACGGGCGAAACTATGGCTCGGGCGGCACGAAATCCGACGCCGCTAGCGCAGGATCGGCACCGGCACCTCGCGCTTGCCCGGCGCATCGAGCGCCGCGGGCCTCGGCCCGCCGGTCGCCCAGTCGAGCAGTTCGACCGTGTGAACGATCGGCACCTCGGTGCCCGAGCCGATCTGCATCATGCAGCCGATGTTGCCCGCCGCGATGATGTCGGGGCGCGTGGCCTCGAGCGTCTCGACCTTGCGCGCCTTCAACTCCTTCGAGATCTCGGGCTGCATCAGGTTGTAGGTGCCCGCCGAGCCACAACACAGGTGGCTGTCTGCAGGCTCCACCACCTTGTAGCCGGCGCGCTTCAAGAGGTCCTTGGGATAGGTCTTGATCTGCTGGCCATGCTGCAGGGAGCAGGCCGCATGATAGGCCACCTTGAGGCCCTGCAGCCCGCCCTCGGGCAGGTCCAGCTTCATCAGCACCTCGGAGACATCCATCGCGATCTCCGACACCGACCTCGCTTCCGAAGCGAGCGCTTCGTTGCGGAACATGTGCCCGTAATCCTTCACCGTCGTGCCGCAGCCGCTGGTATTGATGACGATTGCATCCAGCCCCTCGCCGGTCATCTCGCGGTGCCAGGCCCGGATGTTCCTCGCCGCCGTGGCGTGGCTCTCTTGCGTCTTGCCCATGTGATGGGTCAGAGCCCCGCAACACCCCTGCCCCTCGGCGATCACCACGTCGCAGCCGAGCCGCGTCAGCAGCCGGATCGTGGCATCGTTGATATCGGTGTTGAGCGCGCGCTGCGCGCAGCCGGTCATCAGCGCCACGCGCATCTTGCGCTCCCCCTGCGCCGGGAACACCTGCGGGTCGTCGTTGCGGCTGACCGGGGGAATGGTCTTCGGCGCCATCTCCAGCATCGCCTTGAGCCGCGCATCCGGCATCAGGAAGGCAAAGGGCCGCCCGATCTTCGCGCCCAGAAGCGCCACACGGAAGCGCATCGGGTAGGGCAGGATCTGCGCCAGCGTCCAGCGCAGCACACGCTCGAAGAGCGGTCGCTTGTAGGTCTGCTCGATATACTCCCGTGCATGGTCGACCAGGTGCATGTAATGCACGCCAGAGGGGCAGGTCGTCATGCAGGCGAGGCAACTGAGGCAACGGTCGATGTGCTTGACCGTCTTCTCGTCGGCGGGCCGCCCTTTCTCCAGCATATCTTTTATAAGATAGATCCGTCCCCGCGGGCTGTCCAACTCGTCGCCCAGCACCTGGTAGGTCGGGCAAGTCGCCGTGCAGAAGCCGCAATGCACGCAGGTGCGCAGCACCTCGTTCGACCGCTGGATCGCGGGATCGGTCAGCTGCTCGGGCGTGAATGTCGTCTGCATGTCGAAACCTTCAGATCAGGGACAGGAAGACGAGGCCGAAAAGCCCCGCCGCCACCAGGTAGACAAGGGTGAACACCCCGCGCGCGGCCCAGACCCTTTCGAACCGGCCGAGATAGAGGTGGTAGAGCATCCCCGCCACCGCCGCCGCGATCAGCCCCGTGGCGATGGCGGCCAGACGCGGCGCAGGCAGCCCGGCGACCGGGCCATCAACCACGATGGCCACGAAGATCATCACTACCGCCACCACCAGCGCGCCCTGCGCCAAAAGCGCACCCCGTGGGCGGTCCGACATCAGCGCCAGGCCAACGAACAGCGCCGCCGAGGGCAGTGCCACGATCAAGCTTTCTCCGATCATTCCGCGCCCTCCCTTATGCGCCCAAGAGCCCGGGGTTCAGGATACCCCGCGGGTCGAACTTCTCGCGCAGGCCGCGCGAGAGCCTCGCAATCGGCGCAGGCTCGGGCTGGAACGGCGCGATCCGCGCCCGTGTCTCCTCGGACGCCCGGATCAGCGTCGCATGCCCACCAAAGGCCCCCAGCCGCACGCGCAGGTCCGTGCCCTCGGGCACCAGCGCCCAGATCAGCCCCCCGCCCCAGTCGAACATCACCTCGCCGCCCGTCCGCGCCGCGATCTCGGGGCCATCCGAGGGCGTGACCGAGATGCGCCACACGTCGCCCGCGCGCCCCGCGAAACCGGTCACGTCGCGAATGGTGCGCCAGGTGTCCGCGACCCGTGTGCCATCCTCCTCCACGGTGACCACCCCGAATGGCGCCATCAGCTCCGACAGGCGCCCGGCCCGATAAGTCACGCTGGCCGCGAAACCTTCGATCCGCAGCACGGTGCGCTCCTCTTCCGGCAGATGTGCCGCACCCGTCACTTCGAAGGGCGAGCCCAGCGCCGTCGCCATGGCCTCTACGGCCTGCAAGGCGCTGAGGCCCCCGATGCTCAGCGACGCCGCCGCCTCGGGCGCGGGCAGCACCTTGAAGGCCACCTCGCTCAAAACCCCAAGGGTCCCCCAGGACCCAGCCATCAGCTTCACGAGGTCATAGCCGGTGACGTTCTTCATCACCCGCCCGCCGTTCTTCAGGATCGTCCCCGATCCATCGACGAACCGCACCCCGATCAGGCTGTCGCGCGCGGCCCCCGCCTGGATCCGCCGCGGCCCCGAGACATTGGCCGCCACCACGCCACCGATCGTCGGCTCGCCCTCGGTGCCCAGAAGCGCGCGGTGATCCATCGGCTCGAAGGGCAGGCGCTGCCCCTCGGCGGCCAGCGCGGCCTCGACCGCGGCAAGCGGCGTGCCCGCCTTGGCCACGATGGTCAGCGCGCCGGGTTCGTAAAGCTCGATCCCCGACAGGCCGGCTACCGACAGGACATCGCCCGCCACGGGCCGCCCGACAGGCCGTGTTCCGCCGCCCACCACGCGCAAAGGTGCCGTGGCATTGGCCACCATCTCGCTCAACTCGGTCTCAGTGGCGGGGCTCAACATCGGCCTGCTCCTTCATCGTGGCAGGAAAACTTCAGGGATGGGTCCGGGAGGGGCAGACAGCCCCCCTCGGCGGGGGTCGGTATTGGAGCGCCATTGGTCCGAGCGACAATGGCGACGGGGGTGGAACCCTCTGGCGGGTCGGCGTCGTCAGGCGGCGACCCTCTTCTCCCGACGCAGGCGCGACACCTCGAGCGGAAAGACCTTGGCCGGGTTCAGCAGCCAGTTGGGGTCGAAGACATCCTTCACCTTCATCTGCGCCTCGAGGTCTTCCGCCGCGAACTGCGTCAGCATCAGGTCGCGCTTCTCGATCCCCACGCCATGCTCGCCGGTCAGGCAGCCGCCCACCTCGACACAGAGCTTCAGGATATCCGCGCCGAAGGCCTCGCAGAGCTCGAGGTCACCGGGCTTGTTCGCATCGAACAGGATCAGCGGATGCATGTTGCCGTCGCCCGCGTGGAACACGTTGGCCACGCCCAGCCCGTACTCCTTGGACATCTCGCCGATCCGCTTCAGGACATAGGGCAGTTCCGACACCGGGATCGTCCCGTCGAGGCACATGTAGTCGTTGATCTGCCCCATCGCGCCGAAGGCCGATTTGCGGCCCAACCAGATGCGCTTGGCCTCGTCTTCGGACTGCGCCTCGCGCAGCTCCACCGGGTTGTGCTTGCGGGCGATCTGCATGATCAGGCCCAGCTGCTCGTCGATCTCGGCATCCGAGCCTTCGACCTCGACGATCAACAGCGCCTCGCACATCGGGTAGCCCGCCTTGGCGAAAGCTTCCGTCGCCTCGATGCAGGGGCGGTCCATGAACTCGATGGCGACCGGCAGGACGCCCGCCTTGATGATGTCCGAGACGACTTGGCCCGCAACCTCGTTGCTGTCGTAGCCCATCAACACCGGGCGCGCCCCCTCGGGTTTGCGCAGGATGCGCAGCGTGGCTTCCGTCACCACGCCCAACTGCCCCTCGGAGCCGCAGATCACGCCGAGCAGATCATAACCGCCCGCATCGAGGTGCGCGCCGCCGATCTCGAGCACTTCGCCCTCCATCGTGACCATGGTCACGCCCAGAAGGTTGTTGGTCGTCACCCCGTATTTCAGGCAATGCGCCCCGCCCGAGTTCATCGCGATATTGCCCGCGATGGCGCAGGCGAGCTGCGAGGACGGATCAGGGGCATAGAAGAAATCCTCCTGCTCCACCGCACCCGTGACGCTCAGGTTCGTGCGCCCCGACTGCACGCGGATGAAACGGTTGTCGTAATCCGTCTCCAGCACTTTGTTCAGCCGCGCAACGCCCAGGATAACGCTGTCTGCTGTCGGCAGCGCGCCGCCGGCAAGCGAGGTGCCCGAGCCGCGCGGCACCACCGGCACGCCCTCGGCGTGACAGATGCGGAGCGCGGTCGCGACCTCCGCGGTAGAGGCCGGAAGCACGACGGCGAGCGGCGGGCACTTGTAGGCGGTCAGCGCATCGCACTCATAGGCGCGCACCTCGGCCTCGTCGTGAATCACTGCGGCCGAGGGCAACTCGGCGCGCAACCGCGCCACGATCCTGTCTTTGCGGGATAAAATGCCCGTATCCGGTGCCGGCATCTCCATGGCGCGCCCTCCTCGTTCGCGATGAATTGGTAAAGAAATATAACCAATATGACCGTATGGCAACGAAAATCAGCCTGAGACATCAGCGCACGTTGCGCCAAGGGGGCATGACGGCGCATCTGGCGTCATGGATTGGATCAAGGTTCTTCACCTCCTCGCCGTGCTGGGCTGGATGACGGGCATCTTCGCGGTGCCCCGCGCGATCATCTTCTGGAAGCGCGAATACGCGAAGTTGGGTGAGTTCGGACCCACCGGCGACCTGACCATCCGCATCTACCGGTTTTCCCTCGGCCTCGGCGTCATCGCGATCCTGACGGGGCTCTGGCTCGGCTGGTTCTGGGGCTACCCGCTTTGGGTATGGGCCAAGCTTGCACTCGTCGCGGCGCTCGCCGCCCACTATGGGTGGACCGGCCGATTGGTGCTGCGTGCGCGCAAGGGCATCTTCACCGAGAGCGACTTTTTCCTGAGGGTCTTCAACGAGGTCAGCGTGCTCGGCGCCATCGCAGTACTGATCGTTGTGGTATTCAAGCCCTTCTGAGGGCAAATTGTTGACGTGGGCCACCAACGGGGAGCTACCATGTCACGACTACTCACCCTCCTTCTCATCCTGACGCTGCCGATATCCGCCGCGGCGGATCCCGTGGTCGATATCCTCGCTGCGGCGGAAGCCGACTGCCGGGGCTTCGAGAACGGCACCTTTGCGCCCGACGATTCCGTGCTCGAGGCCGACCTTGACGGCCAGGAGCCGATCGACCGCATCGTCGACAGCTCGCGGTTCGCCTGCTCGACGGCCGCAAACATGTATTGCGGCTCGGGCGGCTGCTCGCTCCACGCCATCATCGGCGACCAAAGCTGGGAAATCCAGGCCGAGGGCTGGCGCGTGATCGACTGGAACGGCCTGCCGATTCTTCTGATCGCGCGGGACGGTGGCTGGTGCGGCGGCGCGGGTGCGCAGATCTGCTTCGAAGCCGTCAGCTGGAGCGACGGCCGCATGATGACCGTGATGCCTCAATAGCCGCCACGGCCTGCCTCAAGCGGTTGTGAGGGGCGCCGCGCATCTGCGCCTGATAAGCCCTTGGCCATGAAACCGTTCCGCGTCGCACTGCCCGCTCCCCTCGCCGTCATGCTTGCGATGGCTGCCGCCGCACCGGCCTTTTCCGATCCCGCCCTCGTCGTGGGGGCGGAGGCGACGCAGGTCGGGGCAGACTGGCGGTTCGACGTCACGATCCTGCACCCCGAGACCGGCTGGGACGATTACGCCGATGGCTGGCGAGTCGAGGCCCCCGACGGCACCGTGCTTGGCACGCGCAGGCTCGCCCACCCCCATGTGAACGAACAACCCTTCACGCGGTCGCTTTCGGGCGTCGCGATCCCGGATGACCTCGACCGGGTGGCGATCCGGACCCGCACAAGCGTAGAAGGCTGGGGAGCGGAGACGGTGCTTCTGCCCCTTCGCTGAGCTCTTCAAACGCGAAGTTTGCGCCCTGTCCCGGCCATGAAATCGCCATTCGACTGCCGACAATCGTTGACACTGTTCATGATCACATCCGTACCGGGAGAGGGTCGATGTATGATCGCCTCATGCCGCGCGCGCGGCGCAAGTCGAAGGCCGAGAACCCCGCGCACCGCTGTCACCGGTGCCATGGAACCGGCGTTACCCCCTGCCGCAGTTGCGGCGGATCGGGCAAGCTGATGCAACGCGCCGATCGGAACGGTCGCGCGACCTTCGGTCGGTGCGAAGGCTGCTACGGACGCAGGACGACACGCTGTCCGACCTGCATGGGCCAGCTCTTCATCTGACGGCGGCCGTCAGCGCCGCCCTTCGCGCAGCCAGCCCGCGATGGTCAGCGCCGCCGCCAGAAGCAGGAACAGCCATGCCGAGACGAGCGGCGTCACCGTGACATCGGTCGTCAAGTAGGCCTCGCGCGTGGTCAGGCCGATCCAGCCGCGCCCGTTGGCTGTGCGCCCTTCGGCCACGCGGCGGATGTCGGGCATCCCGTCCTCCAGCCGCAGCACGGCGCCCGACAGGGGATCGGCCAGCGGCTCGAGCCGGGCTGCGCTCGCGATGGTCTCCTCGAATTCGCGCGGCGCAGCCGGGCCTAGCGCGATCACGGTCTCCCGCTCGCCCTCGCGCAGGCGGTAAAGGCCCTGCTCGGCCCCGTCGATCTCGGCGGTGAAGCGGCCCGGCGCGGTCTCTGTCAGCACCACCTGGGTCTCGCTGCCATCCGGCGCGGTCACGCTCAGCGCGCCGACCGCGTCGGCCAGCGTCCGGCGGGTCACGCGGATCGTCTGACCATCGGCCTCGGCGACCAGCGCCTCTTCCTCGAGGTCGGGCTCGCCCATCATCCAATGCGCCAGCCGGCGCAGCATCTCGAGTTGTGGCCCGCCGCCCTCGTAGCCGCGGTCCCAGAGCCAGGCATGGTCCGAGGCCAGAAGCGCCACACGCCCATCGCCCACGCGGTCGAGCATCAGAAGCGGCACGCCGCCATTGCCGGTCATCACCGTCTGGCCCGCCTGTTCGGTCACCTCGATCTGTCGCATCCAGCGCCCCCAGGGCTGGTCGCTGTCCGACAGCGGCTCATGCGCGCCCTCGAGCTCGGCGGTCACCGGGTGGCGCCGCCCGAGGTCGGAGATCTCGGGCAGGAACGGCGCCTCGATCACGCGGGCGGTGGGCCGCCCCGGCAGGATCTCGGACAAGGGCGTGCGGTAGAGCGAGGCCGCCGACGCATAGTCCGGCCCCGCGGCCAGCAGGAGCGCACCGCCATCCTCGACGTAGCGGCGGATGTTGTCGATGTAGAGCATCGGCAGGATGCCGCGGCGCTGGTAGCGGTCGAAGATGATCAGGTCGAAATCATCGACCGCTTCCATGAACAGTTCGCGCGTGGGAAAGGCGATGAGCGACAGTTCGGTCACCGGTACGCCGTCCTGCTTGTCGGGTGGACGCAGGATGGTGAAGTGGACGAGGTCGACCGAAGGGTCGGATTTCAGCAGGTTCCGCCACGTCCGCTGCCCCGGATGCGGCTCGCCCGACACCAGCAGCACCGACAGCCGGTCGCGGATGCCGTTGATCTGCACCACGGCGGCGTTGTTCCGGTCGGTCAGCTCGCCCGGCGCCTCGGGAATGATGAACTGCACGACGTTCTGGCCTGCATGCTCCAGGGTGAGCGGCAGCTGCAGGGCCTCGTTCGTCGGCACCTGGAACGTCCGCGACGGCCCGCCGTCGATGGCGATGGCAATCTCTGCGCGGCCCGACAGGTCCGCAGGCACCGCGCCCTGGTCCTCGATCCTCAGCGTCATCATCAGCTCTTCGCCGATGATCCCGAACGCGGGCGCCGTCTCGATGACCAGCCGCCGGTCCCAGTCGGTGTCACGTCCGGTGATCAGCGCGTGGAGCGGCGCAGGCAGGTCGGGCACCAGCTGCGCATCATGCAGCTGTCCGTCCGTCACTAGGATCGCCCCGGCGATGCGCGCCCGAGGCTCTTCGGCCAGCATCCGGTTCAACTCCGCCATCAGAAGGGTCCCGGCGTTCTCCGGTGCATCCGCGACGGTCGAAAGGCGCATCTCCATCCCCAGGGCGGCGATCTCGGCCTCGAGTACCTCGAGCGCGTCCGCCGTCTGGTCGGGCCGGTCGGCGATGCGCTGGCTGGCCGACTGGTCGGCCACGACAAGGACGATATCCGACAGCGGCTCACGCTCTTCCGATTGCAGCGAGGGGTTCAGAAGCGCCGCCAGCAGCGCCGCCCCCGCCAGCAGGCGGAAGGGCCAGCCGGACAGCCCGCGCCACACCGCAAGCGCCACGATAAGCAACGTTGCAGCCCCCAGCGCATACACCAGCGCCATCGGCAGAAGCGGATCGAAAAGGATCGTCTGCGCCATGCGCTACTGCCCCAACCTGTCGAGCAGGGCCGGAACATGGACCTGGTCCGATTTGTAGTTCCCCGAGAGCACGTGCATCACGAGGTTCACGCCGAAGCGCAACGCGATCTCGCGCTGCCGCTCGCCGGTGGACCCGCGCCCCACGGGGTAAAGCGCGCGGCCCGTCTCGTCCTGCGCCCAGGCCGCGGCCCAGTCGTTGCCGCCGATCAACACCGGCGTCACCCCGTCGTTGAGGTTGCGGAAGGGCATCCCCTCGACCTGTTCGGCATCGGGCGGTGCCGCCTCGACCCAGACATCGCGGCTGAGATGCCGTCCGGGGAAATCCTGCAGCAGGTAGAAGGTGCGTGTCAGCACGTGATCGGGCGGGATCGGTTCCAGCGGCGGAATGTCGAGCGGGGCCGCCAGCGCGCGCAGGCGCCGCCCCTCGGGCGTGCCTGAGCCGAAGCCGCCGATATGCGCGTCGCGCGTGTCGAAGACGATCATGCCGCCCGAGCGAAGGTAATCGTTGAGCCGCCGGTACGCCGCCGCGGACGGGAGCGGCTGATCGGGGATGACGGGCCAGTAGAGCATCGGGAAAAAGCTCAGCTCGTCCCGCTCGAGGTCGACGCCAAGGGGCGGCGCAGGCTCGACCGACGTGCGCTGCCAGAGCGTGTTCGACAGGCCCTGAAGACCCGCCCGCGCCATCTCGTCGATATCGGCATCGCCGGTCAGGACATATGCCAACGTCACCTCGGAGGTGGCGAGAAGCGCCAACTGATCCTCGGGGCTGAGCCCGCCCTCGGTCTGCGCCTGCCCGCCTTGAGGCAGGGTCAGCACGAGCGCCAGAACCGCGGTCCCGCGCGCAAGCCCCGAGAGGCGCCCGGCCAGCCAGAGCGACGCCAGCGCGTCGATCAGCAGCAGGACCAGCGCGGCAGTCAGGAACGCGGCCATCAAGTCGGTCGGCGCGATCACCTCCATCCCCTCGACGGGGACCCCGGCGGGCCAGCTGGCCGCGGTCAGCACGGTGTCTGCCGTGACGACATTCCGTGCGATCCGCCGATCCTCGGCGGCATAAAGGCCGGGCAGAAGATCAGCGGAAAGCACTGCCTCGGCCAGAACGGCCCCCTCGACGCCGGGGCGCGTGCCCGCGTCGCGGAGCGTGCCGAACCCGTCCAGCACTTCCTCCGGGGTCCAGACCGTGCCTTCGAGGTCGGCAGCGTCAGGGGTGGCGGGACGTGTCGAAATGGCCAGCCGCTCCAGCATCTGCACGAAGAGGCCCGAGAGCGGCAGGGTCGACCACTCGGCATTCGCCGTGACGTGGTAAAGCACGACGGAGCCCTGTCCGTGAGCCGCGCGCGTCACCAGCGGGGTGCCGTCGGTCAGCGAGGCGATGGTGCGCGCGGACAATTCCGGGTCGGGCTGGGCCATGACCTGCGCACTGACCTGCACGTCATCCGGGATCGAAAGACCGAAGAAGGGAGAGTTATCCGGAAAGGGCCGCAGGCTTTTCGGCTCGCCCCAGCTCATCGCGCCGCCGACGCTGCGCCCGCCCTCGCGCAGGCGCACGGGCATCAGCGGCCCCGCGGCATCGCGGGCCACGTCGGATGCGGCAAGCCGCGGACCGGCGAAGCGGACGAGCAGGCCGCCGTTCTCGACCCAGTCGGTCAGCGCCGTGTCCTCCTCGGGCGAAAGCGTCGCGATATCGGCAAGGATGATCACGTCGGGGCTGGCCAGCAGCATGTCGCCCAGCGCCCCCTCGATCAGGTCGGCGGTCGGCTCCAGCGCCTGGCGCAGGTAATGGAGCGGCGAGAGCAGCGCCTGTTGTTCATCGTCCGCCCCGGCGGAGATCAGCGCCACCTGTCGGCGCTGGAGCGCGTCATCGGTCAGCGCGACGGTGCCCGCACCTCGAATGCCCGCGACCTCGAAGCGGGTGATCCGGTTGCGCAGCTCAGGGGGCAGGTCGAATTCGACCTCGGCCTGGGTCGCTCCGGTCTCGAACTCCGCCGTCGCGCGGGCCAAGTCTCGCGGGATACCCGCGGGGTCGAGGCCATGAGCGATCACCTCCACGCTCAGCGGCGCGCCCAGCCCAAGGCGGGTGACGGTCGCCCGCACCGCGCCATCCTCGAAGCGCGGCGGTGCAAGGGCCAGCACGTCGCGCGTGCCCTGGAAGACGGAGAGTGCGCCGAGATCGGCCAGCGCGGCGGTCAGGTCATCGCGCCCTGCGTGATCAAGCCCGTCGGCGATCCAGTAGGTCTCGAGCGGTCCCTCGAGCGTCTCGGCCCAGTCGGCGGCGGCGGCAAGATCGGGCGCGTAGGGGGCGGGCGTCAGCGAAGGCAGCCGTGAGGCCCAGGCATTTGCCGATTGGAGCGGCAGATCGCCGGGGGGCAGGTCGGTAAGCTGCACCAGCACGACCGGACGGCCCGCGCGCTGCGCCTCGTCTAGCAGCAGGCCCGCGCGGTCGAGCCGGTCGGACCAGTCGCGCGCCGAGGCCCATGAACTGTCCATCAGGATCAGGAGCGGCCCCTCGCCCGTGCGCTCGGCCTGCGGGTTCAACACGGGGCCCGCGAAACCGATGATCGCGGCGGCCAGCGCGGCCATGCGCAGCAACAACAGCCACCAAGGCGTCTTGTCGGTCTGGCTCTCGTCGTCCTTCAGCCCGAGCAGCAGTGCCACACCGGGGAACCGACGCCGGATCGGGGCGGGAGGGACCGCGCGCAGGATCCACCACAGCACCGGCAGCGCAATGAGCGCTGTCAGCAATAGCGGCGTGGCGAAGGCGAGGCTTCCGATCATCCGCGCACCTTTTCCAGCGCCCGGTAGAGCCACAGCAGCGTCGGCTCGGCCGCGTCACCCGTGTGGTGCAGGTGATAGCGCCAGCCGGTTCGGCGGCACATGTCCTGAAGCCGGGCCTTCCGCTCGGCGAGCCGTGCAAGATACTCTTCGCGCAGCGATTTCGCCTTGAGCGTCTCGAAGCGGATCGCGCCTGTCATCGACTCGAAGACGGTGCGCCCGTCGTAGGGAAAGGCCTCTTCGTCGGGGTCGAGCACCTGCACCAGCGCGCCCCTGACCTCGCGGTCGGCGGCGCGGCCCAGCACGGCCTCGATCCCCGCGGGATCGCCGAGGAAATCCGAGAAAAAAACCGCGCGACTGCCCATCGGCATCATTTGCGGGCGGGGCGTGCCATAGTCACCCGCCTCGTGCCCGTCCATCAGCGCCTGCGCCAGCCGCATCAGTTGCGCGGTGCCGCCGCGGGGCGGCTCGGCCATATGGGTCAGCCCCACCCGCTCACCACCGCGCACGGCGAGGATCGCCAGCGCCATCGCCAGCGTCTGCGCGCGCCGCAGCTTGGAGGGGCGCGACTTGTGCCCGGTGAAGGTCATCGACGCGGCGTCATCGACACCCAGCATCACCGATTGCGCGGCCTGCCATTCCGTCTGGCGAATGAAATGCCCGTCCGACCGACCCGAGCGGCGCCAGTCGATCTGGCGATACCCGTCGCCCGCCTGGGCCGGGCGGTATTGCCAGAACTCGTCGCCGGTGCCCGCGCGCTTGCGGCCGTGCGTACCCAGAAGCACCGTCGCGGCAAGATGCTGCGCATCAGCCATGAGGGCCGGCAGCGTAGCCGCCACCGCCTCGGAGCGCGAACGCAGGGTCTCGGGCGTATGAAGCGCGGTGTCGCTCAAGCGGCCAACCCGATCCGGGTGATGCGGGCGGTGACCTCGTCGATTACCTCTTCCAGCACCGCGCCCTCGGCGCGAGCGCCAAAGCTCAGGGCCATGCGATGGCTGAGAACGGGCCGCGCCAGGTGCGCGACATCTTCGGGAGAGGGTGCCAGACGTCCGTCGAGAAGCGCGCGCGCGCGCACCGTCAGCATCAGCGCCTGCGCCGCGCGCGGGCCGGGGCCCCAGGCGACGGTCTTCCTGACGATCTCGGGAGCCTCTTCCCCGTCGGGACGACACGCGCGCACAAGGTCGAGGATCAGCTCGACCACCGCTTCGCCCACCGGCATGCGGCGCACGATGCCCTGCGCGCGGAGCAGCTCTTCTGGGGTGAAAACGCGCGTCGCCCGGGCATCCGCCGTGCCGGTCGTTGCCAGAAGAATGCCGCGCTCGGTGTCGCGGTCAGGGTAATCCACGTCGATCTTCACGAGAAAGCGGTCAAGCTGCGCCTCGGGCAGGGGATAGGTTCCCTCCTGCTCGATCGGGTTCTGAGTGGCCAGAACGTGGAACGGTGCGGGCAAGGGCTTGTGCTCGCCCGCAATGGTCACCTCGCGTTCCTGCATCGCCTGCAGGAGCGCCGATTGGGTCCGCGGCGAGGCGCGGTTGATCTCGTCGGCCATCAGCAGCTGGCAGAAGATCGGCCCCTCGATGAAGCGGAAGGCGCGGCTGCCGTCCTGCGTCGTCTCCAGCACTTCGGAGCCGAGGATATCGGCCGGCATCAGGTCGGGCGTGAACTGGATGCGATTGGCTGAAAGGCCCATGACCGTCGACAACGTGTCGACCAGGAGTGTCTTGCCGAGACCCGGCAGACCCATCAATAGCGCGTGCCCACCGGACAGCATCGCGGACAGCGCAAGGTCCACGACCTCGTCCTGACCGATGATCTTCGTCGCGATCGAGGCCTTCGCCTCCCCCAGCTTGGCGCCCAGCGCTTCGATCTCGGCGACCAGCTCGGCGGCGGGGGCGTCGGGGTTGGACATGGCAAAGCTCCGCGGGATGATTATGTGGGTCAGTGGTAACAGACGTATTCCGCCGACCACAAATGGCAAAGCGTGCAGGGGGACAAAAGAACGTGACAGATGCGGCGACACCGGGCACCGACGCGTTGATGAAAGCCGCACAGGAGGCGGCGAAGGGTGGCAAGCTGCCGCCCGTTCATCTCTGGAACCCGCCTTTCTGCGGCGATCTCGACATGGAGATCCGGCGAGACGGAACGTGGTTCTACGAGGGCACGCCGATCGGGCGCGCGCCACTGGTGCGGCTCTTCTCGACCATCCTGAAGAAGGAAGACGGCAAGTATTTCCTGGTCACGCCCGTCGAGAAGGTCGGCATCCGCGTCGAAGACGCGCCCTTTGTCGCGCAGGACTTCGAGGCCGAGGGCGAGGGCACCTCACAGATCGTCACCTTCACCACCAATGTCGGCGACCGCGTCGTCGCGGGCCCCGACAACGCCATCCGGGTCGAGCGAGACGAGACCGGCGAGCCATCGCCCTATGTCCACGTCCGCGCCGGGCTTGAGGCCCTGATCGACCGCAAGAGCTTTTACCGGCTGGTCGATCTGGGCGAGGCGCACGAGGTCGAGGGCGAAGACTGGTTCGGCGTCTGGTCGGGCGGCGTCTTCTTCAAGATCATCCCGGTACGGGAGTTGGCACTCTAGCCGCCTGCCGCGATGCGCTCGGCAGCGCGCAGCGCGAGCGCGTGGATGGTCAGCGACGGCCCCTCGCCGCCGCCCGACGAGGGGAACAGGCTCGCATCCGCGATCCAGAGATTGCCGTGATCATGGCTGCGGCCATGGGCATCCGTGACGGATGTGGCGCTGTCATCGCCCATCCGGGCTGTGCCGAAGACATGGGTCGCCGCGAAGCGGTCCCAGGACGAAATCTGTTCCAGGAGTTCCCCGCCGCCGGCCTCCTGCAGAAGGGCGCGCCCCCGCGCCGCCATGTGGCGCAGCAGGGCGAGGCTGTTGTCGGTCAGGACGGACGAGACCACCGGCAGGGGCACGCCGAAGGCATCCCGCCGCTCGGGATCGAGCGTCACGCGGCTGCGCTCATCGGGCAGTACCGCCGCGATCGCACCCACCGACAGGGCCGAGCCGAAGACAGCGCGCAGGCGGGCCTGGAACCCGGCCCCGTGCCCCGGCACCAGCCGCGTCGCGTAGGAGGCAGGGCCGCTCAGCCCGCTTTCCAGCACCGAGGAAGTGTAGCGGCAGCCGCCGATGGCGCCGGGCACACCGTCGGGCGCATTCTCGGCCCAGCTCACCGCGTCGGCCGGCAGGCCCTTGTGACTGTCGGTCAGCCCCGGGACCAGCACCGTGCCGAGCCAGCTTACCGTTTCCATGAAATTGCGCCCGACCTGCCCCGAGCCATTGGCGACGCCCTCGGGCACATCCGGCGCGGCACTGGCCAGCAATAGGCGCGGCGTCTGCACCGCCCCCGCGGCAAGGATCAGCACCGGCGTGTCCTGCCGCGTGGCCACGCCGCCCTGCACGTAATGCACCGCCGCGATACGCCCGCCCTGCCCGGTTTCGATCCGCGTGACCTCGGCCCCGGTCATCAGCGTCAGCCGCCCCGTCGCTTCGGCCTGCCTGAGGAACGTCACATCGGACGACCCCTTGTCGCCCAGCGGGCAGCCCCGGCTGCATTGCCCGCAATAGTTGCAGGACGGCCGACCGTCCATCGGCTCCGACAGCACCGCGCGGCTGTTCGCCTCGAAGGGCAGGCCAAGCCGCGCGCCCGCCTCGACCAGCCGCCGCGCGGCGGGGTTGAGGGGATGGGCCGCCTGCGGGAAGGGCATCGTTCGGGGCCGCCCGGTCTGGGTCTCGGGGCCCGCCACGCCGATCAGCCGCTCGGCCCGGTCGTAGTAGGGTGCGAGATCGTCATAGCTGAGCGGCCAGTCCGCGCCGGCGCCGTGGTCGCGCATCAGGCGGAAACTGCCGGGGTGCAGCCGCTGCGCCTCGCCCACGTAATGCAGCGTGCTGCCGCCGACACCGCGAACGTGGGAATACCCGTGCGAGGGCAGACGCATCGCACCCGGCGCCTGGCGCGGCCTGCCGGCATTGAAGCTTTGGAGCGCGGCATCCGCGGGGTCGAGCGCGCCGAGATCGCCGTAGAGGATCTCCGCCCGGCTGCCGGGAGGGGTCGGGAACACGCGCCGCTCCCAATCGGGTTGCGTCATGGGATAGTCGCGGCCCGGATCGAAGCGCGGCCCGGCCTCGAGCAGCAGGACGTGCAGGCCCGCCTCGGTCAGGGCCCAGGCCGCCGCCGCACCGCCCGCGCCGGAGCCGACGATCACGACATCGGGACGGCCCGTCACGTCCCACCCCAGGGCGGCGGATAGCCGAAAGGTTGCGGCGCGTGTTCCAGCGGAAGGCCGATCCGCGCCTCGGGCCTCGTGTAGTAGAGCTCGACCGCGAAGAGCCGCACGACATGGTAGAACCGGCCCGGGATCTCGTCATAGGGGGCCGCGGCCATCCAGTCGACGATCTGCGCCTGCGCCGAAACCGGCAGGTCCGCGAAGCCGCCACCTTGAACGGTGTCCAGCCATTCGCTGCCGACGGCGAGGAGCCGCCGGAACACGGAGCCCTCGGGCGCAAGCGCCTCGATCTCGGCTGCGATCCCGAGCGATGAGGCGGAGGGCAGGCCATCGCCACCGGGCAGGAGGATGTCGACATAGGCCTCAAGCGCACCGCGCGACACGGGTTGCGCGGACACGGCGGGAATGAAAAGCCCCGACACGGCCACGGCGGCAAGCTGCACAAGCGCCTGCCGCCGGGACGGATCATGGAGAACTGTCACCGGCGCGCGATCATGAATGACCTGGCAACCGGATCCAAATCAGGACGGGTCTTCGGTCGGATAGACGGTCTCGCCGTTAAAATCACCGTTGGAATACTCGTCCTCACCCTCGTGCTCACCCATCACCATCAGCGGCTCGACGAATTCGTAGGTGTGGATGCCGAGGAAGCCGCCGATATCGCCGTCGAAGTCGAAGGTCAGGCCGCCCTGCGCATAGTTCGTCAGGAAGCCGGCAAGGCCGAACAGGCCAGACCCGTCGAGGTTGAAGCCGAGGCCCAGCTGGCCCGCGATGTCATCGCTGCCCGCGAACCCGGCGAGCGTGAGGGTCGCAGGGCCACCGTTCTCGCTGAGGTTGACGTTGAAGGACAGGATGCCGCCGGACAGGTCGCCACCTGCGTCCACCTCGGAATAGATGACGCCGACAACCGCGGTCGGGCCTGAAGCGCCCGAGCCGAAGGTCCAGTTGAGACCAGCGAACAGCGACGTCTCGTCGTTGCCCGTGGCTTGCATCATTGGCTCGGGGGTCACGGTAATCGGGCTGTCTATCGGGGAACCTGCGTGCGCCGCAAACGGCAGGGCGGACGCCCGAGCAATGGTCAGGATGGAGACACGCATATTCACCCGCATTCCCCAAGTAACTTGCTGATTTCGCTGTCCTGAATTGGGTGTTTCGCATATAAATCATTTGGTTATAGGCGACGAAGGGCGTGTTTCATGGATCACCCAGAGGGTGCGAGCTCGGAGCGGGGTGACCGGATCGACTTCGACCGCCGTGTACGTCTGGAGTTCCGTGGTGCGCAGATCAGTTCGGACGGTGGCCTGCTGGTGATGCGCGAGCTGGATGACGCGCTCGGCCTGTCCAATCTGGCGTCGGCGGCGCTGCGAGATACCCGCATGGGGAAGAACACGCTTCATCGGCTCGACGGTTTGTTCCGGCAATCGGTGTTCGGGCGACTGGCCGGGTACGAGGACGTAAACGACGCCGACCGCCTGGCCCTCGATCCGGTCATGCGTCAGGTCGTGGGTGGAAGGGCTGTCGATGCACAAGCGGCCTCCGCGTCTCAGATGGGGCGGTTCGAGACCGAGACGCTGGCACTGTCTGAGAACCGGGCGGCGCTGGCCGACCTGAACGGGCAATGGATCGACCGGTTCCACGATCGCAACGGGTTGAAGTACATCGTGCTGGACATGGACAGCTCGGTTAGCCCGACCCATGGCGATCAGGAGGGCGCGGCTTGGAACGGGCATTTCGACTGCACCTGCTACCACCCAAACTTTCTGTTCAACCAGTTTGGCATGCTGGAACGCTGCGCCCTGCGCCATGGCAACGTCCACAGCGCCGATGGCTGGCGGGATGTCCTGGACCCCGTCATCGCCCGCTATGCTGGCCGCGACCTTGGTGGCCGGTTCTTTCGGGCCGACGCCGCCTATGCGATCCCCGCGATCTATGAGCGGCTGGAAGAAGCAAGTTTTTTCTATGCCATCCGGTTGCCCGCCAACACCGTCCTGCGCGAGAAGATCGCGCATCGACTGAACCGGCCCGTGGGGCGACCTTCGCAGACCAAGGTGAAGCGCTTCTTCGAGGATTTCCAGTATCAGGCCGCGTCCTGGGGCACGGAGCGCCGAGTGATCGCCAAGATCGAATGGCATCCGGGCGAGCTGTTCCCACGTGTCGGCTTCATCGTCACCAACTTGCCGATGGAGCCAGACTGGGTGGTGAGGTTCTACAACCAGCGCGGCACCGCCGAGCAGCACATAAAGGAAGGCAAATACGCCTTTCGCTGGACACGGCTGTCGTGCCGGAAGTTCCGCGACAACGAGGTGCGGCTGCAATTGCACGCGCTGGCCTACAACTTGGCCACCTTCTTACGCTGCATCGAACTGCCCGAGGCAATGGCCGACTGGTCACTGACCAGCCTGCAACTGAAGCTAATCAAGATCGGGGCGCGCGTCGTGCGTCACGCCCGCGCCATCACCTTCCAACTGGCCGAGGTCGCTGTGACCGGGCCGATGGTGCGCGTCATTCTTGCTGCTATCCGCCGACTTCGAGCGCCACCGTCATGCGCGTGACCATGATCCCCGCACCGACGGAACGAAAACGGCAGGACAGGTATGCCCGACGCGCTGAAAAACGCTGCT
>CBFIFZ010000025.1:0-21563 GCA_965661995.1 Roseicyclus sp. | reverse complement strand
GGCCGAGACCGCTATGCGCCATGACGACGACGATGTCGGCGCCGGCGGCGCGCAGCGCACGGGCGGCAAGGGCCGCGGCGGGGATCATCGGCGCGACCTCGACCCGTCCGGCGAGATGGGCGTGGCCCCATTGCGCGATCTGGGGGGGGGGGCGACGCCGGTGACGCCGATGCGCAGCCGGTGGGCGCGGCCCTCGCGGTCGGTCAGGTTGCGCTCGAGGATCACGTGGGGCGGCAGAAGCGGGCGCCGGTCGGCCGGGATCACCGCGTTGGCGAGCACGACGGGATAGCGGGCCGCCGAGAGCGCGCGCAGAAGCGCGTCGAGGCCGAAGTCGAAATCATGGTTGCCGACGGTGGCGGCGTCGTAGCCGATCTCGTTCATGGCGGCGATCATCGGGTGGGTGGCGCCCTCGGGCATCAGGTCGGAGACGGCGGCATCGCCGAGCGGCGCGCCCTGCAGCGTGTCGCCGTTGTCGACGAGCAGCGTGTTGGGGCATTCGGCGCGCGCCCGCTCGATCAGCCCGGCGAGCGCGGCGAGGCCGACGCCATCCTCGCGCCGGTCGGTGTAGTAGTTGAACGGGAAGAGATGCGCGTGCAGGTCGGAGGTGGCCAGGAGGCGCAGCGACAGAAGGTCCGTCCGGCCAGAGCGGTCAGTCGGCCTTGCTTTCAGTGACCTTGTCGTGACCATTTCGGTACCAACCTTTCCGATCACAATTATGAGAGCAGTTGTGATCACGGGGAACCGGATCGCGGGCAGCGTTGCAATTTTCATGATGCATTGCACCCGATGTGGCCGACGCGCCATACCTAAGGCGAGGCGGGTGATGAAGGGATGTGCGATGCGACATGCGGCTGAGGTGACCTTCGGCGGATCGGACCTGGACCGCGCGGCGGCCGAGCGGCGCGACGCCGGGGCCCTGGCGGCCGAACTGGCGGCGGGGGCGGGCGTTCTGCCGCTCTGGCGGGGCAAGCCGCTGGTCGCGGGCGACCCGGCAGAGGGGGCCTGCCGCCTGGCGCTGCTGCCCGCGGGGCACGGCGTGCTGACGGCGGCGGAAGAGGCGCCGCTTTTCCTCGGGCGGATCGAGGGCCGGGCGATCTTCGCGCAGGACATCTCGGGCTGGGAGCCGCAGGAACCGGTGGACGAGGCGCAGATCGGCGCCTTTCTCGACCCCACGGTGCAGCGCCACCCCGGCACCGGGGACGACACCGCCTTTCGCGAGCTTCGGGCGGTGATGACCCGGCTTGACCCGCGCGACGCGGAACTGGCGGCGACGGCGCGGGCGCTGTTGAACTGGCACCGGAGCCACGGGTTCTGCGCGCGCTGCGGCGCGCCGTCCGAAATCGCCGAGGCGGGCTGGCAACGGCGTTGCGGCGCGTGCGGCGCGCATCATTTCCCGCGCACGGACCCGGTCGTCATCATGCTGATCACGCGCGGCGAGCGCGTGCTTCTGGGTCGGTCGCCCGGCTGGCCCGAGGGGATGTTCTCGCTGCTGGCGGGCTTCGTCGAGCCGGGCGAGACCATCGAGGCCGCGGTCCGGCGCGAGGTGCTGGAGGAGACGGGTGTGAAGGTGGGCGCGGTCGACTACCTCGCCGGGCAGCCCTGGCCCTTCCCGGCCTCGTTGATGATGGGCTGCCGGGGCGAGGCACTGAGCGACGAGATCGAGATCGACCCCGACGAGATCGAGGCCGCGCGCTGGGTGACGCGCTCGGAGATGCTGACCGTCTTTGCCGGCGCCCACCCCGAGATCAAGCCGGCGCGGCGAGGCGCGATTGCGCATTTCCTGCTGGAAGCCTGGCTCGCCGACAGGCTGGACTAGGGCAGCGCCGCAACACTGCGCCCCTGCCCCGGACTGCACGGTTGTTGCATGGGGGCGCATCTCTGGTACTGTGGATAAAAAACAAAAAGCGTATCGAGTAGAGGTCAGGTTATGCCATACACCATGCCCGCGCAGCGGATGGCGTTCTTCTTTTCGCCCAAGGCAGGAGGAACCTCGCTCAGGGCCTTCCTGTTTCATGCCGAGAACGGCTTTGCCTTCCGCGATTTCTCGATCCAGGGGCACCGGGTCGACGCGAACAAGCTGACGGCGAACTACCGTTTCAACAGGGTCGATCACGGCGCGCTCGAGGAATACCGGCGCTTCGCGTTGTTGCGCGACCCGGTCAAGCGCTTCCTGTCGGGCTACTCCAACCGGGTTTTGCATTACCGCGAACTGTCGATCGAGGCGGCGGGCCGGGACCTGCTGCGCGAGGGGCTGCCGCCGGACCCGGACATCGCGACCTTTCTCGACAATTACATCGGCTACCTGCGCTGCTCGAAGCCGCTGGCGCGGCATTTCCTCAAGCAGCAGAAATTCATCGGGCCGAACCCCGATTACTACGAACGGATCTTCAGGCTCGAGGACCTCGACACGCTGGTCGGTTTCGTGAATGGCGAATGCGGGACACAGGCGAAGATGCCACGGCTGCAGACCGGGGGGCCGAAGCTCGACTTCTTCGCGCTGGACGAGGATGTGCAACTGGGTATCCTCGACATCTGCCGGCATGACATCGCCTTTGAGATCTTCCCGGACTACTGGGCGCCCTACGCCCATCTGATCGAGGATGACACACACGGCGCCGAGGCGATGTCGCGGACCGGCACCGCGGGCTAGCAACCGCCGCGGCGGGTCGAGTTACGGAGTGCAGGATGAAGTTCAAGGTCTCTGAGGACGTGGACGCGCCGCAAGGCATGGTCTGGGCGGCATTCACGGATTTCTCGGGCTTCGAGAGCGATGCCCGCGGACGCGGCGCGACCCTCACGCGGGTCGGCAACTGGGCATCGACCGCCGAAGGCGTGGAATGGCGCGGCGAGGTGACCATCCGCGGCAAGGCGCGGGCGATCACGTCGAAGGTCACGCGGCTTGTGCCGCAGGAGCTTTGCGTCGTCGAAAGCCGCATCGGCGGAATGGACAGCCATTACGAGATGAGCTTCATCCCCCTGTCGCAGGAGGTCACGCGCGTCGCGATCATGCTGGACCTGTCGGCCAACACGCTGACCGCGCGGCTGCTTCTGCAGACGATGAAGCTGGCACGCGGCAAGGTGTTGCAGCGGCTGCAGGGCATGCTTGCGCGGCAGGGCAACGCGGTCGAAGCGGCCTACAGGCGGAGCAAGTCGGGCTGAGGCCTATTGCGGCTGGCCCGGGCCGGCCTTGCGCTGGCGCGCGCGTTCGATGCCAAGCTGGCGCTCGCGCCAGATGATCAGGATACCGGCGGTCACGACCATGGCGCCCCCCGCGAGGGTGGCAGCGCCCGGCACCTCTCCGAAGACGGTGTAGCCGACGATGATCGCAAGCAGCATCGAGGCGTATTCGAAGGGCGCGATGAGCGAGGCGTCGGCGTGGCGGTAGCTCGACGTGAGCAGGATCTGCCCCACCCCGCCGAGAAGCCCCGCGCAGACCAGCAGGGCCAGCACCTGCCAACCGGGCAGGGTCCAGCCCCAGGGCAGGGTCAGAAGCGACAGGAGCGTCGCGGTGATGGAGAAGTAGAAGACGATGGCCGAGACCGTTTCGGTCTGCACGAGCTTGCGCACGAAGACCTGCGCCAGCGCGGCACAGACGGCCGACAGAAGGACGAGGACGGCGCCCAGCGTCTCGCGCGTGTCGGCGGCGGCGGGGTCGAGTTGCAGCCTTGGGCTAAGAACGACGAGAACACCGGCCATGCCGAGCGCCACCATCGAGAGGCGGAAGAGCCGCACCTGTTCGCCCAGGAACATGGCCGCGAAGATCACCACTAGGATTGGCGCGGCATAGCCGATGGCCGTCACCTCGGGCAGCGGCAGGAGGCCGAGACCGGCGAAGCTGAGGCCCATCGCCGAGGTGCCCACCAGCCCGCGCCAGACGTGGCCCATGGGGTTCTGCGTGGTCAGCCCGGTGTGCAACTCGCCCCGCATCGCCAGCCAGACGCCGATGACGGGGATCGCGAAGAGCGAGCGGAAGAACACCGCCTGACCGGGGGGGATGGCGTCGGAGGTCGCCTTGATGATCGAGGCCATGGCCACGAAGACGCAGACCGACAGGAGCTTGAGGGTGATGCCGCGGAGCGGGGACATTTCGGGGTGTCCGTCAGGGGAACGCCCCGTTCCTACGCCCCTGCGAGGCGGCGATCAATCGGCGTTCGCGGTCGCGGCGAGCCCCTTGAGGATCGGGCAGTCGGGCCGGTGGTCGCCGGCGCAGGCGTGGACGAGGTCGGCCAGCGTGCGGCGCATCTCGGAGAGCTCGGCCATCTTGGCGTCGATCTCGGCCAGGTGGGTTTCGGCGAGCGCCTTCACGTCTGCGCTGGCGCGGCCGCGGTCCTCGTAGAGCGCCAGAAGGGTGCGGCATTGCTCGATGGAAAAGCCGAGGCCACGGGCGCGGGCGATGAACGCCAGCTTGTGCAGGTGGGCCTGGGTGAACTGCCGGTAGCCATTGGCGCCGCGATCGGGCGTGATCAGGCCGATGTCCTCGTAGTAACGAATGGTCTTGGCGGGCAGGCCCGAAGCCTCGGCGACGTCTCCGATGTTCATGCGGCCTCCATTCTGCGCAGGCGCAGGGCGTTCAGGACGACGAGGACGGAGCTTGCCGCCATGGCGCCGGCCGCCAGCATGGGGTTGAGGAAGGGGCCGCCTAGAAGGGCCAGAAGGCCCGCGGCGACCGGGATGAGCGCGACGTTGTAGCCGAAGGCCCAGACGAGGTTCTGCGCGATGTTGCGCAGCGTGCGGCGGCTGACCTCCATCGCGGTGGCCACACCGGTGGGCGCGCCCGAGACGAGGACGACATCGCCCGCCTCGATCGCCACGTCGGTGCCGGTGCCCAGCGCGATGCCGACATCGGCCTCGGCCAGCACGGCGGCGTCGTTGAGGCCGTCGCCGACGAAGGCAACCTTCAGGCCCTGCTTGCGCCATGCCGCGACCTGTTCGCGCTTGGCGGCGGGCGAAAGGCGGGCGTGGGCCTCGTCGATGCCCAGCTCTTGCGCGACGGCATTGACCGGCCCCTCGGCGTCGCCGGAGAGAAGCGCGACGGTCACGCCGCGGGCCTTGAGGGCCGCGACGGCGCGGGCGGCTTCGGGTTTCAGGCGGTCGGAGAGCGCAAGGTGGCCGAGGTAGAGCGCGCCGCGGGCGACATGGACCTCGGTCGCCGGGCCGGGGTCGGTTGGGGGGACGGCGACGCCCTCGGCCTCGAGGAACGCGCGGGAGCCAAGGCGGAGGGTTTCACCCTCGATGGTGGCCTTGACGCCACCGCCCGTGACGGCCTCGAAGCTGTCGGTGAGCGCGGGGGTCAGGCCGCGCGCGCGGGCCTCGGCCAGGATGGCGCGGGCGAGCGGGTGTTCGGAGGCGGCCTCGGCCCCGGCGGCTAGTGTAAGCAGCATGGCCTCGTCACAGTCGCTGGTCGGCGTGATGGCGGTGACGCTGGGGCGGCCTTCGGTCAGGGTGCCGGTCTTGTCGAAGGCGACGAGGGTGACGCGGGAAAGTTCCTGCAGGGCGTCGCCCTTGCGGAAGAGCACGCCCAGTTCGGCGGCGCGGCCCGTCCCGGCAAGGATCGAGACGGGCGTGGCAAGCCCCATCGCGCAGGGGCAGGCGATGATCAGGACGGAGACACCGATCACCAGCGCCTTGGCGGGCTCGGGGCCGAAGACGAGCCACGCGCCAGCGGCCACCAGCGCAATCAGAAGGACGATCGGCACGAAAATCGCGGTCACGCGGTTGATGAGCGATTGCACCGGCAGGCGGGTCGTCTGTGCATCCTCGACCATGGCGACGATGCGGGCGAGGACGGTGTCGGCGCCCACGGCGGTCGCGCGGTAAAGGAGCGTGCCAGTGCCGTTGACGGTGCCCGCGGTGACGGCGTCGCCCACGCGCTTGGCGACGGGGACGGGTTCGCCGGTCAGCATGGCTTCGTCGATGTAGGTCTCGCCCTCGACCACCTCGCCGTCGACGGCGACGCGGCCGCCGGGCTTCAGCCGGACCATGTCGCCGCGGCGCAGGTCGGAGAGGGGGACCTCGGTCTCGTGGCCGTTCTCGACGCGCAGCGCGGTGTCGGGGCGCAGCGCCATGAGGCCGCGGATCGCGGCACCGGCCTGTCCGCGGGCGCGCCCCTCCAGCCAGCGGCCCAGAAGGATCAGGGTGACGATGACGGCGGCGGCCTCGAAATAGACGAAGCGGCCGGTGACGGAGATCAACTGCGGCGCGAATGTCACGACGCTGGACCAGGCCCAGGCCGCGCCCGCGCCGAGGACGACAAGGCTGTTCATCTCGGGCGCGCCCTTCATCAGCGCGGGCACGCCGAGGCGGAAGAAGACACGGCCCGGCCCGAAAAGGACGGCGGTGGTCAGGATGAACTGCGCGAGCCGCAGGGGGAAGGTGCCGAAGGTCTGCATCTGCCAATGGTGGAAGGCGGGGACGAGGTGGCCGCCCATCTCCAGCACGAAGACCGGCAGGGTCAGCGCCGCAGCCCAGAGAAAGGCACGGCGGAGCGGTCCGGTTTCATCCTCGGGCGTGTCGGGTTCGGTGGCGGTCTCGGGCGGATCGAGCGGCGCGACGGGATAGCCCGCGGCCTCCATCGCGGTCTGGATGCGGGTGAGGTCCGCGCCCTCGGCCAGCCGCAGGTCCGCGCGCTTGAGCGCGAGATTCACCTGCGCCTCGAGCACCTCGGGCAGGGCGTTGAGCGCGGTTTCGGCGCGCGAGGCGCAGCCGCCGCAGGTCATGTTGTCCACCGACACGCGCATGTCGCGGCCGCCGACGGCGTGCACCGGGTAACCCGCGCCGCGCATCGCGGCATCGAGGGCGGCGGCGTCGAACGTCCCGGCGGTCACGACATCGGCCCGCCGCGTGGCGAGGTTGACCTCGGCCGAAAGCACGCCGGGCACGGACGACAGCGCCGCCTCGGCCCGCGAGACACAGCTTCCGCAGGTGAGATTGTCGACGGTGTAACGCCGGGTCTTGTGTTGGAGGTCGCGCGGCATGGCATGTTCCTGTCAGGGCAACATCGCACATAAGCCTTCCAGTGACTGGAGGGTCAAGGGCCCGCCCCCTGCCCCGCGGCTTTTCAACCCCGGTGCGGTCGGCTAAGGGTTCCACGGCGGCCCCATGGTCGGCGCGACGAGCCCTGCACAGGACGGCACATGCAGCATGCGGACCTCTTTCTCGCGCAGCTCGGGGACACCGGTCTGCACCAGCAGGAGATCGAGGCGGTCTTCGACGGGCAGGTCGCGTGGGAGGGCAAGGTGCCGGTCATCCCGCACCCCCTCGTCGTGATCGCCTTCACCAATCGCAGCGGCTCGAACTACCTGGCCGAACTTATGCGGTCGACCGACCGGGTGGCGGGCCTTGGCGAGGCGCTGAACGCGGAGACGGTCGCACGGCGGTGCGAGGAGTGGAGCGTTCGGGACTTTCCCGGGTATTTCACGGCACTCGCGGAGCGCCACGAGGTCCCTTTCGGGGTCAAGGCCTCGTGGGACCAGTTGCTGATGCTTTTGCGCTGTCGCATTCACGAGATGCACGACGGGCTGCGGGTCGTTCACATCCGCCGCCGCGACGTCGTGGGGCAGGCGATTTCGCGCGAGATCGCGTGGCAGACCGGCAAGTGGACCAGCCTTACCCCGGTCGAAACCCCTGTCACCCCGCGCTACGACGCGGACCGGATCACGCGGCAGATCGCGGCGATCCAGCGGGAAGAGGCGCTTTTCCCCCTGATCTTCGAGGCCTTCGGGCTGAAGGTGACGGAGGTTGTCTACGAGGACCTCGTTCGCCGCCCGATGCCCGTCGTGCGCCGCACGATGCAGGAGATCGGGCACCCCTGCCCCGACTGGCGCCCTGCCCCGACGCGGATCGGCAAGCAGGCCGACGCGACGAACGCGGCGTTCCGCGCCGCCTACCGCGAGGTGTTGACGCAGGCCTGCCTTGGCAGCGACCGGGACAGCACGGAGGGCTGACGCCGCGGCGCGCGCCTATTCGGCCGCTTCGTCGAGGGCGCGCAGCGCTGGTGCCGCCGGGTCGCCCCACCCCTCGATCTGCTGGCCGAAGGCCGCGAGGATGGCGTTGGCATGGTCGCCGTCGGGATCGAAGGGGATCGGCACGCCATTGGGCGCGCGCCTCAGCGCCTCGCCCTGCGCGCCGATGTCGAAGCCGTAGACCGGAAGGCCGGTCGCCAGCGCCTCGTGGGTGACGAAGGAAAAGGTCTCGGGCCAGATCGCGGGCACGAGCCAGGCCGTCACACCATAACGCTCGGCGAGATGGGCGATGTCGGACCGTGTGTAGCTGCCGTGCAGCTTGACCGTTGACGGCAGCGAGAACTCGGCGTCGATGTTGCCGATCAGGACCAGCCGGGGCCCGGAGCCGCGGCGCGCGATCTCTTCGGCAAGGGCCGTTAGCACGCCCGCCCCCTTCTGCAGGTTGACGTTGCCGAGCACGGCGACGGTGCCCGCTGCGGAGTCGCCATGCCCGGGCGCATGGATGCGCGGGATACGCTCGATCATCGCATGGGGCCGGTAGGCGACGCGGCCACGCAGGCCGGGGTAGGTTTCGAGCAGGTGCCAGCGGCTCGCCTCGGAAAAGACGGTGATCTCGTCGCAGCGCGACAGGAACTGGCCCCAGGCGGTCTGCCACTCGCGGAGCGAGGCCACCCCGCCCTGCGGTCTGCGCGAGACATGGGCGGGGTCGGTGTTCTCGGGCCGCACGGGGCCGCGATAGCTGCCGTCGGCATTCAGCAGGCAATAGGACGGGCTGATCACGAAATAGTCGTGCAGCCGCGCCTCGAGCCGGGTCGGCCTGCCGGGGCGGACGAAGGACAGGAGGGCGTCGGGCAGGCTGACGGGGTCGGGGTCGCCGACGCCACAGGAATAGACGAGGCGCAGGGCCGGAACCGGCTCGAGCATGCGGCGGATATGCTCGAGTTCGCCGGTCACGCCGCTGAGGGTGCCGCCGGGGCCATGCACCTCGAGCTGCCAGCGCCAGGGGCCGCCGACGCGCAGGACGAGGGCGTATTGCCCTTGCGCGGTGCGGTCCGCGATCTCGGCGTTCAGGGCGTCATCCGCGCCGCCGCCCATGGCATGCGCGAGGTAGAGCGGCAGCGCGTCGAGGCTCATCTCGCCGGCGATCGCGACGGCCAGCGCGAGGCGCGGGGTACGCAGCGGGTCGCGGCCGATATAGGCCTGCACCTCGAGATCATAGGTGGGATAGCGCCGGGCGATGAGGGCATTGGCCTTGACCACGAGCCCGGCCTTGACCTCGCGGCCGAAGCTCTGGCCGCCGCGATGCTCGACGAAGAGCGAGGGCAGGCCGACATGCCGCGCGCCCATGCGCCGGGTCTTCTGGCACCAGTCGACCTCTTCGCCGTAGCCGCGGCCGAAGGCGGTGTCGAAGCGCGGCTCGCGGGCGAACCAGCGGGCGTTCAACGCCATGCAGAAGCCGACGCCGGTCGGTGCGGAGGGCAGACGGCCGGGCAGCGAGAGGGACCGGGCGACCGCGTCGATCCGGTCGACCAGCCCCTCGGCCAGCGGCATCGCCTCGCAGATGGTGGGGACCGAGAAGATCTCGGCATCGTTCGACATCGGCGTGACCGAGGCGATGGCCGGGTCGAGGTCGAAGGGGGCGATGATGCGCGAGGCCCAGCCCTCGGGCAGCATCACGTCGGAGTTCAGCACGACGACATGGCCGGGGCGGCCTTCGGCCTCGGCGAAGCCGCGGTTGACGGCCCCGACGAAACCGAGGTTCTCGTTCAACAGGATCAGCGTCACGCGGTCGGGGCGTTCCTCGGCCCAGGTGCGCAGGAAGGGCCGGACGCGCATGTCGGTCGAGGCATCCTCGACCAGGACGAGGTGCCAGTCGCAATCGGTATGCGCCTCAAGGCGGCGCAGCGTCTGGGCCAGCAGGTCGAAAGCGTTATGCACCGGAAGTAGGATGGTGACCGGGTGAAAGGAGCGTGGAGGAGCGCCGCGCGCGAAGTAGCGCGGATCGAGCGGAAGGCCCGTCGCCACGGCCTCGAGGCCGAAGGCATGCTTGATCCGCGAGCGTGCGGCCGGATCGCGGGTCACCAGCCAGCGCAGACCGGCGGGCAGCGCGCGGAGGAGATCGAGGACGAAGGCGCGGCGCAGCCGCCGCAGCGCATGGGGCGTGGGCGGATCGGCCGGGTGCGGCACCGGCAGGTCAAGGACCGTGCCGTCGGACCTGGGAACCTGCAGCCCGAGTGGGCGGACGCCCTCGGGTGCCTCGATCTCGAAGCCGGACAGCAGCGGCAGGCCGAAACGCCGGGTCACGTCGGGGCGCTGGATCGTCGGTTCGACCCGTGCCGCGCCATCGGGCCAGGTCAGCCGCAGCTCGCGCGCCGAGGTCCAGCCCACGATACGGGTTTTCCCGTTCGCGCGCTTGATCTCTTCGACATGGCCGAGACGCCGCCACCTGTCTCGCGGCAGGGAGAAGCCGCCAAGCCGGTCGGCGTGATGGGCGACATAGCGCAGGTAGAGGGCGTAGAGGCGGAACAGCACCGGCGGCGCAACTCGTACGAAAACACTGTGAACACAGACCCGACGGGCCCCGGCAAGGTTATATCAGGGACAACAGGTAGCGGCCATAATCGTTTTG
Organism: Roseicyclus sp.; assembly: GCA_965661995.1. GTDB lineage: Bacteria > Pseudomonadota > Alphaproteobacteria > Rhodobacterales > Rhodobacteraceae > Roseicyclus. The sequence continues at coordinate 10,973 of CBFIFZ010000025.1, read as the reverse complement.
CCCAAACATTGCAGCACGTTGGGACAGCTCATCGGCGGTGATCCACCCGTGGTTGTAGGCGATCTCGTCCGGCGAGCCGGTCTGCATGCCCTGCCGTTCCTCGAGCGTGCGAACGAAATTGCCGGCGTCGAGAAGGCTGCCATGGGTGCCGGTGTCGAGCCAGGCATAGCCACGGCCCATGCGGCTGACGCGCAGCGCCCCATCGGCGAGGTAGGTTTCCAGAAGCGAGGTGATCTCGAGCTCGCCGCGGGCCGAGGGGCGGACCGTCGCGGCGCGCTCGGGCGCGGTGCCGTCGAGGAAATAGAGGCCGGTCACGGCAAAATTCGACGGCGGCTGCGCAGGTTTCTCGATGATCGCGTTTACGGACCCGTCCGCGCTGAAATCGACCACGCCGTAGCGCTCGGGATCGGCGACATGGTAGCCGAAGACGGTGCCGCCCGCCTCTTGCGCGTCGGCCTCGGCCAGAAGCTGCGGCAGGCCGTGGCCGAAAAAGATGTTGTCGCCCAGCACCATCGCCGAGGGTGCGCCGTTCAGGAACTCCCGCGTGAGGATATAGGCCTGCGCAAGCCCGTCCGGGCTGGGCTGCACGATATAGCTCAGGTCAAGGCCCCATTGGCTGCCGTCGCCCAGAGTGCGCTGGAACTGTTCCTGGTCCTGCGGGGTGGTGATGACGGCGATCTCGCGGATGCCCGCCAGCATCAGCACGGTGATCGGGTAATAGATCATCGGCTTGTCGTAGATCGGCAGAAGCTGTTTCGACACGCCCAGCGTCACCGGGTAGAGCCGGGTGCCCGAGCCGCCGGCGAGAATGATGCCCTTGCGTTGAGTCACGATGCGGGTCCTTCCGAGGCGAGGGTTTGGAGAATGTCGCCGAGGCCCGCGCGCCAGTCGGGGCGCGCGATGCCGAAGGCGGCGGTCGTCGCGTCGCAGTCGAGGCGCGAGTTGAGCGGGCGCTGTGCGGGCGTGGGATAGTCCGAGGTGGGGATATCGACCACCGTGCAGGACAGGCCCGCCTGCGCGAATATCTCGCGGGCGAACCCGGCCCAGGACGTGTCGGGCGTTCCGGCGAAATGGTAGGTGCCGGATTTGGCGGGATCGGCGACAAGCTGGTCGGCGATGGAGAGACAAGCCGCGGCGATGGCGCGGGCGGGCGTGGGCGCGCCGACCTGGTCGGCGACGATGGTGAGGTGCTCGCGTTCCGCGCCGAGGCGCAGCATCGTCTTGACGAAGTTCTGCCCATGGGCCGAGACGACCCACGAGGTGCGCAGGATCGCATGGGGGCCGCCCGCGGCGCGCACTGCCTTCTCACCGGCCAGCTTTGTGCGGCCATAAGCGCCCAGCGGCGCGGTGGGCGCGTCGGGGCGCCATGGCGCCGCGCCGGTGCCCGCGAAGACGTAATCGGTGGAGATATGGACAAAGGGGATGCCCAGATCGGCACAGGCCCGCGCCATGGCGCCGGGGGCATCGGCGTTGATCGTGGTGGCGAGGTCCTCCTCGGTCTCGGCGCGGTCGACGGCGGTATGGGCGGCGGCGTTGATGACCGCGTGCGGCGCATGGGCGCGGATCGCGGCGGCACAGGCTTCGGGGTCGGTCAGGTCGGCGGCGTCGCGGCCCAGCGCGGTGACGGGGGCCTGCGCCCGCAACTCTGTGGCGACCTGGCCCGAGTGGCCGAAGACGAGAACGGTCATGCTTCAGCCCGCCTTTCCCAGCCGCTCTCCCACGCCCTCCCGCGCCTGTAGCGCGCGCCACCAGTCCTCGTTGGCGAGATACCAGTCGACGGTGCGGGCCAGCCCCTCCTCGACCGTGACGGAGGGGGACCAGCCCAGTTCATCGGTGATGCGGCTTGCATCGATGGCATAGCGCAGGTCATGGCCGGGGCGGTCGGTAACGTAGGTGATCAGCCGGTCATGGGGCGCGTTTTCGGGGCGGCGCTCGTCCAGCAGGGCGCAGATGGTGCGGACAAGGTCGATGTTGCGACGCTCGTTGTTGCCGCCGATGTTGTAGCTGCGCCCCAGCGCGCCCTGTTCGCAGACGAGCAGCAGGGCGTCGGCGTGATCCTCCACGTAAAGCCAGTCGCGCACGTTCAGGCCCTGCCCGTAGACCGGGATCGGCTTGCCCGCCAACGCGTTCAGGATCACGACCGGGATCAGCTTTTCCGGGAAGTGGAAGGGGCCGTAATTGTTGGAACAATTGGTGAGAACGACGGGCAGCCCGTAGGTCTCGTGCCACGCGCGGACGAGGTGGTCGGAGGCGGCTTTCGACGCGGAATAGGGGCTGTTGGGGGCATAGGGCGTGTCTTCGGTGAAAAGGCCGGTGTCGCCCAGCGTGCCATAGACCTCGTCGGTCGAGATATGGTGGAAGCGGAAGCTTTTGGGCTTGCCCATGGCCGTCCAGTGGGCACGGGCGGCTTCCAGAAGCGTGTAGGTGCCGGTGATGTTGGTGTCGATGAAAGTGCCCGGCCCGTCGATGGAACGGTCCACGTGGCTTTCGGCGGCGAGATGCATGATCGCGTCGGGGCGATGCTCCGCAAGGATGCGGTCCATCGCGGCGCGGTCGCAGATATCGGCCTGCTCGAAGGCGTAGAGCGGGCTGCCCGATACGCTGGCGACATTCTCGAGGCAGGCGGCATAGGTCAGCTTGTCGACATTCACGACCGCATGGCCGCGCGCCACGGCAAGCCGCACCACCGCCGAGCCGATGAAGCCCGCGCCGCCGGTGACCATGAGCTTCATGTGTCGCCCCCCTGATAGGTGAAGGGGCTGTCGAAGCCCGCGAAACCGCCCGCGGCGGCGTCCTTGTCCGACAGGATCGGCGCGGTGTCGCCCATGCCCCAGTCGATGCCGATGTCGGGGTCGTCGAAGCGCAGCGCGCCCTCCGTCTCGGGGGCGTAGATGTCGGAGCACTTGTAGACGATCTCGGTCTCGGGCGCGCGGGTGACGAAGCCATGGGCAAAGCCCGTGGGGATCATCAACTGTCGGCCGTTCTCGAAGCTCAGCTCGATGCCGAACCACTTGCCGTAGGTGGGCGAGCCGCGGCGGATGTCGACGGCTACGTCGAAGAGCGCCCCGCGCCCGCAGCGCACCAGCTTGGCCTGCGCGCGCGGCGGCGCCTGGAAATGCAGGCCGCGGATGGTGCCGGGCTGCGCCGAGTGGGAATGATTGTCCTGCACGAACTCGGTGGTGATGCCATGGGCGGCGAACCTGTCGCGGCTGTAGGTCTCGGCGAAGAACCCCCGCGCATCGCCGAAGCGGCGCGGCGTGATCACCAGGAGACCCGGGATACCTGTCTGGTCGATCTGCATCTGTCGCGCCGTTCCCGTGGTACACATACACGCCGCGCTGCGCTCGCGCGGCATGGGTCACTAGAAAGCATGCCGCACCCAAGGCGGCAACCGGGCAAAAGGCAATCCGACCCTATCCCGAAGGTCAGGCGGCGATCCAGTCGAAGAAGTCTTCACCAGCCCGCGCCCGGAGCGCGCGCGCCATCTCGGCGCCCAGCGCCGCACCATCCTCGATGGGAGCGCTGCGGTCGTCAGTCAGCACCTCGGAGCCGTCGGGGCGCAGGATCTCGCCACGCAGGCGCAGCGTGCCGCCGTCCAGCTCCGCAAGCCCCGCGATGGGCGTCTCGCAAGAACCGTCGAGCCCGGCGAGGAACGCGCGCTCGGCGGCGAGGCGCTGGCCGGTAGGGCCATGGTGGATCGCCTCGAGCATCGCGGCGGCGCGCGTGTCGTCGGCGCGGCGCTCGATCCCGATGGCGCCCTGCGCCACGGCGGGCAGCATGTCTTCGGGGGCGATGGCGGATTTCACCACCTCGGTCATGCCGAGACGGCGCAGGCCCGCCATGGCGAGGAAGGTCGCATCGGCGACCCCGTCGCCGAGTTTCTTCATCCGGGTCTGCACGTTGCCGCGAAACTCGACCACGCGCAGGTCGGGGCGGCGTGCGGCCAGCTGCGCCCGGCGGCGCAGGCTCGACGAGCCGACGACAGCGCCCTCGGGCAGCGCCGCGAGACCGTCGTGATGGATCGAGACGAAGGCGTCGCGCACATCCTCGCGCGGCAGGTAGGTGTCGAGCAACAGGCCCGGCGGCTGAAGGACCGGCATGTCCTTCATCGAGTGGACGGCGATGTCAATCTTGCCTGACAGCATGTCCTCCTCGATCTCCTTGGTGAAGAGGCCCTTGCCGCCCAGCGTCTTCAGCGCGATGTCGGCGTCGATCAGGCTGCGGTCGTCGCCCGTGGTCTTGATCACCACGATCTCGAAGGCCTGCTCGGGCAGGTCGAAGGCGGCCATCAGTCGGCCGCGCGTCTCGTGCGCCTGCGCCAGCGCGAGCGGCGAGCCGCGGGTTCCGATGCGAAGCGGTTGGGCGGGGGTGGGGAGGTCGGTCGTCATGGGGCCTTTCTATACCTGTCAACTTTGCTTGACAATCGCCTTCGGGTTGACAGACTCTGTTGCGCGGACAATTCCTGTCCTGCAAACGACCGAAGGACAATTCCCATGTTTGACGCGCCCCCCACCGGCCAGAAGAAACTGCTGCGCTCGCTCGCCGGGGAGGCGATGGACGTGCCGCCCGTATGGCTGATGCGGCAGGCGGGGCGTTACCTGCCCGAGTATCGCGCGACGCGCGCGCAGGCGGGGGATTTCCTGTCGCTGTGCTACAACTCCGAGCTGGCCGCCGAGGTGACGCTGCAGCCGATCCGGAAATACGGCTTCGACGCGGCGATTCTCTTTGCCGACATCCTGCTGATCCCCGACGCGCTTGGCGCGGACCTGTGGTTCGTCACCGGCGAGGGGCCGCGGCTGTCGACGATCACCGGGCCCGAGGGGCTGAAGCCGCTGAAGGGCCGTGACGACATTCACGACCATCTTGCGCCGGTCTACGAGACGGTGCGCATCCTGGCCCGCGAACTGCCCGAGGAGACGACGCTGATCGGCTTCGCCGGCGCGCCCTGGACGGTGGCGACCTACATGATCGCGGGCCGAGGCACGCCCGACCAGGCGCCCGCGCATGCGCTGCGCGAGGGGGACCCCGCGACCTTCGACGCGCTGATGGAGCTTCTGACCGAGGCCACGATCGAGTACCTGGACATGCAGGTGCAGGCCGGCGCCGAGGTGGTGAAGATCTTCGACAGCTGGGCCGGATCGCTGAAGGGCGAGGCCTTTGCCCGCTACGCCCTGGAGCCTGCGAAGCGGATCACCGCGGAGCTGAAGCGCCGCCACCCCGGCCTGCCGGTCATCGCCTTCCCGCGCGAGGCGGGCGAGAAATACATCGGCTTCGCCAAGGCGGTGGGCGCAGACGGGCTGGCCATCGACACGAAGGTCGATCCGGAATGGGCCGCGGAACACCTGCAGCCCGACAGCTGCGTGCAGGGCAACCTCGACCCCAGGCACATGATCACGGGCGGGCAGGCGCTGGTCGACGAGACGCGCCGGATCGTCGATGCGCTGAAAGGCGGGCCGCATATCTTCAACCTCGGCCACGGCATCACGCCCGAGGCGGACCCGGACAACGTGCACCTGCTTCTGGAGACGATTCGCGGCTGACCCGAGCGGCGCGCCGATGGCAGGCCGGTCGCCGTGCATATTTGGAGAAAGATGAAGGGGCGCGGCAAATTTTAGTCGAATTGTTCTTCATCTTTCCAAAAATATGCATGCAACACGGGTCGTGATCGGGAGGAAGGCCGGGGTGGAGCGCGCGGAGATCGTCGTCGTCGGGCGTGGCCTGATGGGTTCGGCCTGTGCCCGGCAGCTGGCCGAGGCCGGGTGCGACGTCGTTCTGGTAGGGCCGGAGGAGCCGGTTGACCGCACCGGTCATGACGGACCTTTCGGCAGTTTCCACGATGCGGGACGGATCACGCGGGGGATTGCGGATGACCCGGTCTGGGCGCGGCTGTCGACGCGGTCGATCGCACGCTACCGGGACATCGAGGCGCGAAGCGGCATTCAATTCTACACGCCTTGCGGCGGCATGATGGCCGGGCCCGTGCAGGGGCCGATGGCGGGGTTCACGCAAGGGTTTCTCGACTGCGCCAGCGGCTTGGGCCTGGTCCATGAGCGGTTGGAGGGGGCAGCGCTGGCCCGGCGTGTCCCGATGTTCGACTTGCCTGACGGGAGCGTCGCGGCGCTCGACCCCATCGGCGGCGTCATCGACCCGCGCGCCATGCGTCGGGCGGAAGAGGCGCTGGCCGTTGCAGCCGGGGCAAGGATTATCGCGCAGCCCGTGACGGCGCGGGCGGGTGGGCGGCTGACCCTGGCCGACGGCAGCCGGATAGACGCGGCGCAGGTGGTGCTGGCGACCGGCGGCTGGGCCGCGGCCGCGCCGCTGACCGACCGTCGACCGGCGATGCGGGTCTACCAGCGGACGGTCGTCTTCACGGAGGTGACGGAGGCCGAGGCCGCAAGGCTGGCTGCCATGCCGAGCCTGATCTGGGTGCCCGAGGGGGGCGAGACGGACCTCTACCTGCTGCCGCCGATACGCTACCCGGACGGGCGGCTCTACCTGAAGATCGGGGGCGAAAAAACCAGCCCCGAGGCCCGCGACGCCGCCACGCTGAACGACTGGTTTCGCGGCGAGGGGAGCAGCGCGGCGGGCGAGATCCTGTTGGAAGAGTTGCGCCGCCTGATGCCCGGTCTGAGCATCGCCGCCGCGCACACGGGCGCCTGCGCGGTGAGTTTCACGGCGACGGGGTACCCCTATGTCGCCCGCATCGACGACGGCGTGACGCTTCTGACCGGGGGCAACGGGGCGGGCGCGAAATGCGCCGATGAGCTGGGGCGGCTGGGGGCGGTGGCGGCCCTCGGCGGCGACGTGACCGCCGAGGGCTTGGGCACGGATTTCGCGCCGGTTTTCGATCCCGCCTAGAAGCGGAAGTTGACCGAGATCGCGGCGGTCGTCGCCTCGGCGGTCAGGCCCGGCAGGTCGAAATCGCTGAACTCGTGGTAGAGAACCTCGGTTCCGACGGTGATGCCGTCGCTCACCAGAAACTCGTAGCCGACACCGGCATACCAGCCGTTGCTGTCGCCGACGGCCGGGGCGCTGGTGGTCGCATGCGCCCAACCCGCGGCACCGTAGAGCCAGCTGCTGCCGAGATCGGCACCGGCGCGGGCGCCGATCCGGGTGACCGATTCGAGCGTCGTCACGCCACCGAGGTCGATGTCGGTGGTGTCGTATTGCAGCCCGCCGCCGAGGATGAGCGTTCCGAAATCGTAGTCGTAGTTCGCCCGCAGGCCGAAGAGCGCGCCGTCGCCGGACAGTTGGGCTGCGCCATAGGTCGAGACATCGCCATAGCCGAGCTGCACACCGACCGAGGGGCCGGTCCAGTCGGAACCGGACGCGACCGGTACGGGCGCGATCGTGGCGGGGGCGGGGGCCGGTTGCTGGGCCGTGCCCCCGGCGAAGGCCGGGGCGGTGGCCAGCGCGGCGAGGCCGGTGGCGAGGATCAGGGATCGTTTCATGGGTCTTCGAGCTCCTTGCTCTCGATTGTTACGCTTTTCGCGCGGCGTACTCGTCACCGCGTCGTCCCTCAGGCTATGGTCGGGCGCGTGGCGTTCAACGGCGGGGCGGGACACGAAACCGAGAGGCTTCGTGATCGGGCTGCATTCCGCCGAGGCAGGAGGGGCGATGCGCGATCTGCCGCTTGATCCCTGCTTGAGGGCCACTTATTCACGACTGGGTCGGCAGGTGCCGTGTGTGTGTAAGTGGTGTTTTCTGTGCAGGTCGATGTCATCGCGCCGAATTTCAAACGCCGGTTCTCGGGCGTGACCTCGACCGTCGTCCGCCTCGTGCCGGTGCAGGCAAGGCAAGTGGCGATCGCCACATGCGGGCCGCGCCTTCCGGATGACCTTCCGCGCGTTCAGCCCTGGGCGCTTGTGACGATGCCGCGCAGCGGGCCGTCGGGGGCCCGGGTCTGGCACGCACGCCGCAACTCGGAGATGCTGGCCGGCGTGGTCCTGAAGTTCCTCCTGGGAAAGCGGCTGAAGCTGCTCTTCACCTCGGCGGCGCAACGTCGGCACACCGCCTACACCCGCTGGCTCATCCGCCGGATGGATGCCGTCATCGCCACGTCGGACCGCGCTGCCGCGTGGCTGGAACGGGACGCCACCGTGATACATCACGGGATCGACACGGGCGAGTTTGCGCCGCCCCAGGATCGCGCCGCGCTGCGCGGGCGGCTGGGGCTGGACCCCGACGCGGTTCTCGTCGGGTGCTTCGGTCGGGTAAGGCCGCAGAAGGGCACCGACCTGTTCGTCGAGGCGATGTTGCGCGTGCTGCCCGACAGGCCCGATGTGCAGGGCATCGTCATGGGCGGCGTGACCTCCGATAACGAGGGTTTCGTCGCGGACCTGCGGGGCCGGATCGCCGCCGCGGGCCTGGGCGAACGGCTGCGCATCCTGCCGGAGGACAAGGGCTTCAGCATCGCGCCATGGTTCCAGGCGCTCGACCTTTACGTCGCGCCGCAGCGGTGGGAGGGGTTCGGCCTGACCCCGCTCGAGGCGATGTCCTGTGCCGTGCCCGTGGTCGCGACCCGCGTCGGCGCCTTCGAGGAGTTGGTGGCCGATGGCGAGACGGGCAAGCTGGTCGATCCGGGCGACATCGACGGATTGACTGAGGCTATCGCCGCCTACCTCGACGATGCAGACCGGCGCCGCACCCATGGCATGGCGGGGCGCGCACGGGCGGTTGCGGGGTTCCGGCTGGAGGATGAGGCGGCGGCGATCAACGCGATCTACCGCCGCCTTCTGGGTTAGGGTTCGGGCCTCACCGGTCCCGAAAGGGCGGCGTCCGCCCCATCAGGTCCACTTCGCGATGGGCGGCAGGCTCATCAGGACGGCGTTCGCGTCGTGCCCCGTCTCGAGGCCGAACTTGGTGCCCCGGTCATAGACGAGGTTGTATTCCGCATAGAGCCCGCGGTGGACAAGCTGCGCCTCGCGGTCGCCCTCGGACCAGTCGGTGTGGCGGCGGCGCTCGACGCAGGGAACGAAGGCCGGAAGGAAGGCGCGGCCGACATCCTGCGTGAAGGCGAAATCGGCCTCCCAGTCGCCGGTGTTCAGGTCATCGTAGAAGATGCCGCCGACGCCGCGGGCGCGGTGGCGGTGGGGGACGAAGAAATACTCGTCCGCCCAGGCCTTGAACCGATCGTAGTAGTCGGGCTGGTGGCGGTCGCAGTGATCCTTGAGGACGGCATGGAAATGCGCAGTGTCCTCGGCGTATTCGATGGCGGGGTTCAGGTCGGAGCCGCCGCCGAACCAATGCGCCACGGGCGTCCAGAACATGCGCGTGTTCATGTGGACGGCGGGCGCATGGGGGTTCTGCATGTGGGCGACAAGGCTGATGCCCGAGGCCCAGAAGGTCGGATCCTCCTTCAGGCCATCCATGTTCTTGCGCGAGGACATGGCGGCCACGGCGCGGTCGCCCAGTTGCCCGTAAACGGTCGAGACGTTGACGCCGACCTTCTCGAAGACGCGGCCGCCGCGCATGACGCTCATCAGGCCGCCGCCCGCGTCCGAGCCGTCGTCGGAGTGGCGTTTCGTCTCGGTCACCTCGAACCGGCCCGCGGGAGCATCGCCGCCCTGGCTGTCCTCGAGCGCCTCGAAGGCCGCGACGATCTCGTCGCGCAGGGTGCGGAACCACGCGGAGGCGCGGGATTTGTGGTCGTCGTAATTGTCCTTCACGGGGTCGTCCTTTCTCGTCTCGCCCCTTCATACCAGAGGGCGCGCCGGGGTGCTACGCGCCCTTTCGTCCCCGCGACGCTCGCGCGGTGCGAAAATGCAGCGAAATCTTGCGGGTGGCCGCCCGCCGACCGCCACATGTGCCGCAAGCCCATCTGCCGTGTCGCAGCCGCAGAAAATCCCGCGCCGCCCCATGGATTTTTGCACGCGGATCGCTTACGCTGACAATCAAAGCCGCAACCAGACGGCACCCCGAGGCAGAGCGAGCAAGCTCCGTGAGACATCGACCGAGTTTTCCGGCCCTCGTCGGGCTGGTCCTCATCTTCTGTGTGGCCATGGCCGCGGCCCCGCTCAGGGCAGCGCCCTATGCCGCGATGGTGATGGATGCGCGCAGCGGCGAGGTGCTGCATTCGCGCAACGCGGACACGCGCCTGCACCCGGCCTCTCTCACCAAGATGATGACGCTCTATATCGCCTTCGAGGCGGTCCGGCTGGGCGAGATCACCCTCGACACGCCGGTGCGCATCTCGGATCGTGCCGCGGCCGAACCGCCCTCGGAACTGGGGCTACGCGCCGGGTCAACGATCCGCTTCCGCTACCTGATCCGGGCCGCCGCGATCCGCTCGGCGAATGACGCGGCGACCGCCATCGCCGAAGCGATCGAGGGGTCGGAGGCGGCCTTTGCACGCCGCATGAACCGCACGGCGCGGGCGCTGGGGATGACGCGGACGACCTTTCGCAACGCCCATGGCCTGACCGAGGACGGGCACCTTTCGACGGCGCGCGACATGACCATCATGGGGCGGCGGCTGTTCTACGATTACCCGCAGTATTACAACATCTTCTCGCGCCGCGAGGAGGATGCCGGCATCGCCACGGTGCGCAACACCAACCGCGCGCTGCTGAACGCCTATCGCGGCGCGGACGGGATCAAGACGGGCTACACCCGCGCCGCGGGCTTCAACCTTGTCGCCTCGGCCGAGCGGGGCGGCGTGCGTATCCTCGCCACGGTCTTCGGCGGGCGGTCCTCGGCCTGGCGCAACCAGCGCATCATGGAGCTGTTCGACATGGGCTTTGCCCGTGCCCCGGCGAACGCAAGGGTGCGCCGGCCCGACCTGCCGAGTTACGAGGGCGGCGGGGATGGCGACAGCCCCTTCGGCCGCGCCGAGCGTGCGAACGGGCTGGTGTCGCGATCGATCCGGCCGCAGCCGCGGCCTGCCCCCCTGGCGCCACCCAGCGAGCCCGCGCCGGAGTTGCTCGCCGCGATCGAGGACGCGGTGGGCGAGGCACTGGCCGAGCCTGCGCCCG
>CBFIFZ010000024.1:0-22135 GCA_965661995.1 Roseicyclus sp. | reverse complement strand
GGGCAGCGGGCAGACCTGCGCCGCCTTCATCACGCGGGCCTCGGTGTAGGCGCCGGGGGGCGCCGAGGCATAGGCCGCGCGGTCGCCCACCTTGAGGTGCGTCACACCCTCGCCCACCGCCTCGACCACGCCCGCGGCCTCCATGCCCAGCGCCTGGGGCATCTGCAGCGGGTAAAGCCCGGTGCGCTGGTAGACGTCGATGAAATTCAGCCCGCAGGCCTCGTGCCGGATGCGGATCTCGCCCGGTCCGGGCTCGCCCACCTCGCGGTCCACGATGCGGAACTTCTCCGGGCCGCCCGGTTCCTCGATGATCGCCGTCTTCGCCATTGTGGCCTCCCTCGTTTCCCTGCGCGCGAAGGTAACCGTCCGCGCCGCGGCGTCCAGCCTCTTTGATACCGCCCGCGCCCGTGCTACCTGCCGCGCGGGTCAGCGGACAGGACGACACGCGATGGATCATTTTCTTTACCGAGGCGGCATCCTCTGTGCCGAGGACGTGTCGATCCCCGACATCGCGGCGCAGGTCGGCACGCCCTTCTACGTCTATTCCTGCGCGACGCTGACGCGGCATTACCAGCTTTTCAAGGACGCGCTGGACGGCATCGACAACCTCGTCTGCTTCGCCATGAAGGCGAATTCCAACCAGGCCGTCATCGCCCATCTGGCGGGCCTCGGCGCGGGGATGGACGTGGTCTCGGGCGGCGAATACCTGCGCGCCAAGGCGGCGGGCGTGCCGGGCGAGCGGATCGTCTTCTCCGGCGTCGGCAAGACGCGGGACGAGATGCGGACGGCGCTCACCGGCGGCATCCGCCAGTTCAACGTCGAGAGCGAGCCCGAGATGGTCGCGCTCTCCGAGGTTGCGACCGCGCTCGGCCTGACCGCCCCCATCACCATCCGCGTGAACCCCGACGTGGATGCCAAGACCCACGAGAAGATCGCCACCGGCAAATCCGAGAACAAGTTCGGCATCCCCATCGCCAAGGCCTCCGCCGTTTATGCCATGGCGGCCGGCCTGCCGGGGATCGAAGTGGTGGGCATCGACGTGCATATCGGCAGCCAGCTGACCGAGTTGGAACCCTTCCGCCTCGCCTATGAAAAGGTGAAAGAGCTAACCCTCCAGCTCCGTGCCGAGGGGCACGACATCCGCCGCCTCGACCTCGGCGGGGGCCTCGGCATTCCATATGAGAGGTCGAACACCGCCCCGCCGCTGCCCACCGAATACGGTGCGTTGATCAAGGAGGTGGTGGGCGACCTGGATGTCGAGGTCGAGATCGAACCGGGCCGGCTGATCGCGGGCAATGCCGGTATCCTCGTCTCCTCCGTCATCTACGTGAAGGAGGGAGAGGGCCGCGATTTCCTGATCCTCGATGCCGCGATGAACGACCTCGTCCGCCCCGCGATGTACGGCGCGTGGCACGATATCGTGCCGGTCGTGGAACCCGCGCCGGGCCTTGAACAGCGCCCCTACGACATCGTCGGCCCCGTCTGCGAAAGCGGCGACACCTTCGCCAAGCAGCGCCAGATGCCCCCCCTTGCCGAGGGCGATCTGGTCGCCTTTCGCAGCGCCGGGGCCTATGGCGCCGTCATGTCGAGCGAATACAACACAAGGCCCCTGATCCCCGAGGTTCTGGTGAAGGACGATCACGTCGCCGTCATCCGCGCGCGTCCTTCATTTGACGAGATCATAAACCGAGATACAGTTCCCGAGTGGGTATAACCCCACGGGGCACGCCGCCCCCGAAAGGGACCATGACCGAGACCTCCCCCGCCGAACGGGCGCTTGCGCGCCTGATCTGGCCCCTGCGCCTGACCCGCGCCGGCATGGTTGCCGAGCGCGGCACTCGGGCGTTCTGGCCTGTCTGGTCGCTGGTCTTCGTCACCGTCGCCGCTTTCGCCTTCGGCCTGCCCGCCGAAGTGCCGCCCGGCGTGCTCTGGGGCGGGCTCGGACTTGTCGCGCTGCTCCTGGCCTGGACGATCGCCCGGGGCGTGATGCGCTTCCGCATGCCGACCCGCGAGGAGGCGCTGGACCGCCTCGACCGCACCCTGCCGGGCCGCCCGATCTCGACGCTTCTGGATCACCCGGCGATCGGCGCGTCCGACCCCGCCACGCAATCCGTCTGGGCCGCCCACCTGCACCGGATGGAGGCGCGCGCCGCAACCGCCCGCGCGCCCGAGCCGGACCTGAGCCTGTCGCGGCAAGACCCCTACGCGCTCCGCTACCTGGCGGCGACGGCCTTCGCCATGGCGCTCCTTTTCGGCACGCTCGGCCGCGTCTCCGAGGTCGGCGATGTCGTCAATCTCGGCGCAGGCCCTGCCGTCGCCTCCGGTCCCTCGTGGGAAGGGTGGGTCGAGCCGCCGCTCTACACCGGCCTGCCATCGCTTTACCTCAACGAGATCACCGCGCCCGAGTTCGAAACGCCCGAAGGCTCGCGCATCACCTTCCGCAGCTATGGTGAACCGGGAAGCATCTCGATCACCACCAATGTCGGCCCGATGCCGACCGAGGATACCGACGCCTACGCCCAATCCGTCACCGTCGAGCAATCCGGCACCTTCACCGTGAACGGCCCGATGGGCCGCAGCTGGGATATCTCCGTGCGCGCCGACGCGGCCCCCGCCGTCGCCCTCGACGGTGAGGTCGAGGGCGAACCGCCCGGCCAGATGCAATTCGCCTTCACGGCGACCGACGATTACGGCGTCGCCTCGGGCAGCGCGACGATCCGGCTCGACCCCGACAGCGCCGACCGCCGCTACGGCCTTGCCCTCGATCCCGAACCGCGCGAGGCGCTGGTCCTCGACCTGCCCATGCCCTTCCGCGGCTCGCGCTCCGAATTTACCGAGGTCCTGCTCGAGGACCTGTCGGAACACCCCTTCGCCAACCTGCCCGTCAGCATGGTCCTGACCGTCACAGACGAGGCGGGCCAGATCGGCACCGTCAGCTACGACATCCCCCGCCTGCCCGGCCGCCGCTTCTTCGACCCGATGGCCAATGCCCTGATCGAGATGCGCCGCGACATTCTCTGGAGCCGCGAGAACGCCCCCCGCACGGCCCAGATCCTGCGCGCGATCACATGGTCGCCCGAAGAGGACCTTGACGAAGGCGTCTACCTCCAGATCCGCAGCGCGATCCGGCGGCTTGAATCCGGCGTCGACAGCATCTCGACCGAAACCCGCGACCAGGTTGCCGAGATCCTGTGGAACGCGGCAATGGAGCTTGAGGTCGGCGACCTCGACGACGCGCTCGAACGCCTCCGCCGCGCGCAGGAACGCCTGTCCGAGGCGATGCAGCAGGGTGCCAGCGACGAGGAAATCGCCCAGCTCATGCAGGAGCTGCGCGAGGCGATGGACGATTACATGCGCCAGCTCGCCGAGAACGCCCAACCGGGCGAGGATCGCCCCGACGAGGGCGGCGAGCGCATGGAAATGTCCATGGCCGACCTCGAAGAGATGATGCGCCGCATCGAGGAGCTGATGCAGGAAGGCCGCATGGCCGAAGCGCAGGAGATGCTGAACGCGCTCCAGCAGATGCTGGAGAACATGGAGATGACGCAGGGCGGCGAAGGCGGCGACGGGCCGCGAACCCCCGGCGAGCAGGCGATGGAGGGTCTGCAGGACACGCTTCGCGACCAGCAGGACCTCAGCGACGACGCCTTCCGCGAGTTGCAGGACCGTCTGAACCCGGGCCGCCCGCAGCCGGGCCAGCAACCCGGCCAACAGGCGCAACCGGGTCAACAGCCCGGCCAGCAACAGGGTCAGCCGGGCGAGCAACCCGGCCAGCAGCAGGGGCAGGGCCAGCCGCAGGGCCAGCAGCAACCGGGTGGCGGAGGCCAGGACGGTCTGCCGGAGGGACAGGCGCAGGGCGGCGAGAACGGCGAGGGCATGACGCTTGCCGAACGGCAGGAGATGCTGCGCCGCCTGCTCGAGGAGCAGCAGGGCCGCCTTCCCGGCACCGGCACCGAGGCGGGCGACGAGGCGCAGCGCCAGCTCGACCGCGCCGGCCGCGCCATGGAAGAGGCCGAGGGCCTTCTGGAAGAGGGTGATATCGCCGGCGCGCTCGACGCGCAGTCAGAGGCGCTCGAGGCGCTGCGCGAGGGCATGACCGAACTGGGCCGTGCCCTTGCACAGGAACAGACCGGCCAGGAACCCGGGCAGGGCCAGGCCGAGGGCAACATGGCCCCCGACCGCCCGTTGCAGGACCCGCTCGGACGGCAGGCCGGCAACTCGGGCAGCTTCGGCTCGGAAGAAGCGATGGGCGAGCGGCAGGAGGCCTCGCGCCGTGCCCGTGAACTTCAGGAAGAGTTGCGTCAACGCTCCGCCGAACAGGATCGCCCGGAGATCGAGCTGGACTACCTGCGCCGCCTGCTGGACCAGTTCTGAGACGGCAACGCCGTCCGTCTCAACCGCCTTCGGTCGCCCCGGCCAGGTCGCGCACCACGTCATCCAGCCAGAATCGCGCCGTGTTCACTGCGTCCTCGTACCGGTCCAGGTAGGGGGCCGCGGTCGGCACGTATTCCGCGATCCGGTCCGTGTTCAGGTAGACCCCGGCCGCCGCCGCCGCGAGAACAATGGCGAGCAGGAAGCCGATCCGCGTGCCGCGCCGACGCCGCGGTTCGGTGTCGAGCGTGTCGATATCCGTGGCATCCGCCTCGGCACCCGACCGATCACCGGTATCGCGCAGGGTCGAGTTGATCTCGTCGATATCGGGAAAGAGATCCCGCGCCGCGGGACCCACGGCACCGGCGGCAAAAGCATCCTCGGCGGCGTCAAGTTCGGCGCGACGACGCGCGCGGTGAACATCGTCCGGCTCTTCGGAGAGGGGCATCTCACCCTGGGTCTCGACGGGGGCGGCCTCGGCCTGCCGCAGGCGCGCCTCGCGCTCGGCCTCTTCGCGGAGGATGTCGCGGACTTCGGGGTCGATCTCCCTGCGCCGCAGTGCGGCCTGAGGGGCCGCGGGCGCTTCCTCGGCCACGGCTTCAGTCGGAGCCGCGGGCGCTGCCTCCTCGGAAACGGGCGCTTCCGCCGCGTCGTCCGCGCGCGGTTCGGCGTCGCGGACGGGCCGCTCGACCCGCACCGCGGGCGCGGCATCGGAGCGGCGACCCGGCTGAAACCACGTGGTCGAGCAGTTCGAACATTGCACGTCACGCCCTTCGGGCGGGATCATGCTCTCGGCCACCTCGTACCGCGCACTACAATTCGGACAGGTCAGCCGCATCGTCTGTCGCTCGCCCCCACTCGGCCCGATGCCCCCACATAGGCGCAGTCAGAACTCTCTCAATCACACATCTTGTATCAGCGCGCCCCCCTTATTCCAAGGGTTTCACGCGGTCTGCCGATTGCAACGAAGCGCCATCCGTTGCATGACGGTCGCGGCAAGCGGCAAGGAGCGCCATTCCGTGATTGACATGCAGGACGCCGCCTATGGCTACGGGGCCGAGCCGATCCTGTCGGGTCTGAACCTGCGTCTCGCGCCGGGGTCCTTTCACTTTCTCACCGGACCTTCCGGCGCCGGCAAGACCACGCTCCTCAAGCTCTGCTATGCCGAACTTGTCCCGACTGCCGGGCGCGTCTCGATCTTCGGCGAGGATGCGGCCACGCTCCAGCGCGACGCCATCGCCCTCAAGCGGCAACGGATCGGGGTCGTGCACCAGGATTGCGAGTTCCTCGATCACCTCTCCGTCCGCGAGAACATCGCCCTGCCCCTGACGGTCGCCGGGCGCGATGCCGCCGCACAAGAGGCAAACCTGAACGAGCTGACCGCCTGGGTCGGGCTGGCCGCCCGTGCCGATGCGCGCCCGCCCGAGCTGTCGGGCGGCGAACGGCAACGGGCCGCGCTGGCGCGCGCCATCATCATGGACCCCGACCTGATCCTCGCCGACGAGCCCACCGGCAACGTCGACTGGGAGATGTCGCTGCGCCTGCTGCAGCTGCTGACCGAGTTGAACCGCATGGGCAAGACTATCCTGATCGCCACCCATGACCTTGCGCTGATCCGCGCCGCGAAGGCGCAGGTGCAGGCCCGTGTCCTGCGCCTTGCGGGCGGGCGCCTAAGCGCAGCGGCGGCCGACCTGTGAGCGTCACGGCCGATATCCTTGGCCTGCTCAAGGGCGAAGCACAGGCCGACCGCGTCGTGCCGCGCAGCGGGCAGGCCGCGAAGCTGACGCTTGCGGTGTCGGGCGCGATGGCCTTTCTCGCCGTCTTCGCCCTCGCCCTGTCGCTCGCCGCGGGCCGCCTCGCCGACCGCTGGTCGGACGCGCTGGCGCAAAGCTCGACCATCCGCCTGTCCGCCCCCGCGGGCGAGCTCGAGGCGCAGACCTGGGCGGTCCTGACGGTGCTGGAACAGACCCCCGGCGTCGACAGCGCCCGCGCGCTCAACGACGACGAACAGCGCGCCCTGCTCGAGCCCTGGTTCGGCCCCGACCTTCCCATCGGCGACCTGCCGGTGCCGCGCCTGATCGAGGTCATCGAAACGCCCGAGGGCTATGACGCCGACGGCCTACGCCAACGCCTCGCCGCCGAGGCGCCGGGCGCTGTGCTCGACGATCACACACGTTGGCGCCGGCCACTGGTGGATGCCGCCGACCGGCTGCGCCTGCTCGGCTGGCTGTCGCTCGTGCTGATCCTGGGATCGACTGCGGCAATGATCACGCTGGCCGCACAAGCCGCACTCGCCTCCAACGAACAGGTGATCCGCGTCCTGCGCCTTGTCGGCGCGCGCGACAGCTACATCGCCCGCGCCTTCGTGCGCCGCTTCACGCGCCGCGCGCTGACCGGGTCCGCGGTAGGGGCTGTTCTGGGCACGATCGCGGTCGCCCTCCTCCCCAGCGCGGCGGAAGAGGGTGCTTTTCTCACCGGCCTGGGCTTCAGCGGCGCGGGCTGGCTCTGGCCAATGGTCATCCCGGTCCTCGCGGCGGTCACCGCCTTCTGGTCGACGCGGATCGCGGCCTTCCGCACGCTGAAAGGACTACGCTGATGCAACATGTCCGCTCGCTCCTTTTCATCGCGCAGATGTATGTTGCGATGCTGGTCCTCGCCATTGCCTTCTTCCCCTGGGCGGTGATGTCCTCGGCCGGCGCCCATGCCGCCTGTCACACCTATTGCCGCTGGGTTTTCTGGACACTCGCCTGGATGACCGGCCTGAGGACCGAGGTGCGCGGCACGCCCCCCAAGGGCGAGGTGATGATCGCGGCCAAACACCAGAGCTTCCTCGACATCATGATGATCTACCACGCCGTCCCCCGCGGAAAATTCATCATGAAACGCGAGCTGATCTACGCCCCGCTCTTCGGCCAGTACGCTCTGCGCATCGGCAGCGTGCCGGTGAACCGCGGCAAGCGCGGTGCGGCGATCGCCAAGATGCTGGCCGACGTGAAAAGTGGCAAGCAGGAGGGCGGGCAGCTCATCATCTACCCGCAGGGCACCCGCGTCGCCCCCGGCGTCGATCGGCCCTACAAGATCGGAACCGGCGCGCTCTACGAACAGCTAGGCCAGCCCTGCGTGCCGGTGGCGACCAACGTGGGCGTGTTCTGGCCGCGCCACGGCATCCTGCGCAAACCCGGCCTCGCCGTGGTCGAGTTCCTGCCCGAGATCGCGCCGGGCCTGCCGCGCCACGACTTCATGGCGCGGCTCGAGGCGGAGGTCGAGGCGGCATCGGACGCCCTCATGGCGGAGGCCGGTTTCCATGCGGATCGTTGAGAACATCGCGGCGCTCGAGGCGCTCTACGATCGGCCCGTGCCGACCTCCCTGACCAAGGTCGCGACGGCCCTGACGCCGCTCTATCGGCAGTGGATCGAGGCCGCGCGCTTCTGCATCCTCTCCACCGTCGGCCCCGAGGGCACCGACGCCAGCCCCCGCGGGGATGACGGCCCGGTGGTGCGCATCGCGGATGACCGCACGCTCCTCCTGCCTGACTGGCGCGGCAACAACCGGCTGGACTGCCTTCGCAACATCGTGCGAGACGGGCGCGCCTCGCTGATGTTCATGGTCCCCGGTTCGCTCAACGTGGTGCGCGTGAACGGGCGCGCCGTGCTGACCGACGATTCCGCCGTGACCGGCACCTTCGAACAGGGCGGCAAACACCCGAAGGTGGTCATCGTCCTGACCGTGGAGGAGGTCTATTTCCAATGCGCCAAGGCGCTGATGCGCTCGGGCCTCTGGACGCGCGGCGACGAGAGCGACGGCCTGCCGACGGCGGGCGCATTCATCAAGGAACGCGACGCGGGTTTCGACGCCGAGGGCTACGACCTGACCTACCCGACCGAAGCCCCCAAACGGATGTGGTAGGATGCTCTCCTACCAGCACGCCTACCACGCCGGGAACCTCGCCGATGTGCACAAGCACGCGCTGCTGGCCACGGCGCTGGATTACCTGACGCGCAAGGACAAGCCACTCTCCTATATCGAGACCCACGCAGGCCGCGGCCTCTACAGGCTCGACAGCGCCGAGGCACTGAAGACCGGCGAGGCCGCACAGGGCGTCGCCCGGGTCGCAGGCTGGTTCTCCCCCGACCACCCCTATGCACGCGCCTGCGCCGCCGTTGCCGCCGCGCACGGCTCCACCGCCTACCCGGGCTCCCCCCTCATCGCCGCGGCCCTCCTGCGCCCCATGGACAACATGACGCTCGCCGAGCTGCACCCCGCCGAGGTCGCGGCCCTGCGCGAGGCGATCCCGCGACACCGCGCCCAGGTGCTACAGGAAGACGGCTTCGCGATGGCGCTGTCCCGCACTCCGCCCGAGCCGAAGCGCGGCCTCGCCCTGATCGACCCGAGCTACGAGGTAAAATCCGACTACGACCGCCTGCCCGGCATCCTGCAAAAGCTGCACGCCAGGTGGAATGTCGGCATCCTGATGCTCTGGTATCCGATCCTCGCGACCGGCGCGCAATCGGGCATGGTGCACAACCTGCGCCGGACCTTCCCCGAGGCGCTCAGCCACGAGGTCCGCTTCCCCCCCGCGCGCCCCGGCCACGGCATGATCGGCTCGGGGCTTTTTCTGGTGAACCCGCCTTTTGGCCTCAGCGACGAGTCTGCTCGGCTTGGTGCCCTCTTTGCCACCCTCTGACCCTCCATCTTGGCCATACGACTCCAGGGGTCCGAGGGCAGAGCCCTCGGCGGATCGACACCCAAGGCGGCGAAATACCCCGGTTAAAGCGCGCCCATCGCTGAAAGCGACACGTCCGCCACATGGTCCCGCCCATAGGCCACCAGCCCGATCGATCGCACCTCCTCGGGCCTGACGGCGCCCGCCATCATCCGGCCCGACGGGACGAACCCCGACAGGGGCAAGACCACGTCGGCCCAGTCGGGCCCAGTATCGAACCCCTGCTGGTAGTATTGCCAAGGCAACCGCGTCCGCACCGTGCGCAGGTGGATGAAATACCGCTCGCCATTGCCCCGCACGCGCAGCCGCAGGGCCGTGGCGCCCTCGGGCAATCCTCCCGGCATCTCGGTGCGGGCCTGGATGAACCCGCCCCGATTGGCGGTCGAAACGCTGCCGGTCAGCCGCAGCGCTCCCTCCTCGATCCGGGCCTGCCCTTCGGACACGCCGCCCATCACCGTGTCGGCGAGATAGCTCCACTCGAAATCGGTTGCCTGTGTCATCGCCGGCCAGCCTCCCTGGGCGTGCAGCGGTCTCGACAGCGGCAAAAGGGCGCCCGTCACCAGCAGCGCCCGCCGCGTGATCACGCCGCCAGCCCCTTCGACCCCATGTCGAGATACTTGCGCCGACGCCCCGCGATCAGTTTCGCGCGATCCGCGCCCTTCAGCTGCGCCAGCATGGACGAGATCGCACGCCCCACGCCCGCGATCGTCGCGTCGCGGTCACGCTGCGCACCGCCCATCGGTTCCTTGATGACCACGTCGCAGACACCCAGCTTGTGCAGGTCCTGCGCGGTCAGGCGCAGCGCCTCAGCGGCCTCGCGCATCTTCTCGGCATCCTTCCACAGGATCGAGGCGCAGCCCTCGGGCGAGATGACCGAGTAGATCGAATGTTCCAGCATGGCGAGCCGGTCGGCGGTGGCAAAGGCCACGGCCCCGCCCGAGCCACCCTCACCGATGATGATCGAGATCAGCGGCACGCCGATCTGAAGGCATTTCTCGGTCGAGCGCGCGATCGCCTCGGACTGGCCGCGCTCCTCGGCACCCTTGCCGGGATAGGCGCCGGGCGTGTCCACCAGGGTGATCACCGGCAGGCCGAAACGGTCGGCCATGTCCATCAGGCGCACCGCCTTGCGGTAACCCTCGGGACGGGCCATGCCGAAATTGCGCTCGATCCGGGTCTTGGTGTCATGCCCCTTCTCGTGGCCGATCACCATGACGGGCGTATCCTCGAACCGTGCGAGCCCGCCCATCACGGCATGATCGTCGGCGAAATTCCGGTCACCGGCGAGCGGCGTGTATTCGGTGAAGAGCGCCCGGATGTAATCGCGACAATGCGGCCGGTCCGGATGGCGCGCCACCTGGCATTTCCGCCAGGGCGTCAGGTCCCTGTAGAGGTCGCGGAGCATGTCCGCGGCCTTCTTGTCCAGCGCGGCTGCCTCGGCCTCGACATCCATTTCCTCGTTACGCCGCGCCAAAGCGCGCAGTTCCTCGGCCTTGCCTTCGATCTCGGCAAGCGGTTTCTCGAAATCGAGATAGGTCGTCATCGTCGTCTCCGTGGCCGCGGACTGCGGTCGGTATATGACGACCGGACGCGCAGGATGCAACGCCCGTGGCATGCCAGGCCACGGGCAGCGCGCCCTACCGCACCCCGCGGCGCAGGCGCAGGCGCGCCTCGCACCGAGGCGGCGGGTCTGCCCGATGCGTGGAAGAGGTTCCGCCTGCCAGCGCCGGTGGCAGGACGCGCGACCTGTCGCTGCGGCGTGGTGCGCCCCCTTCTGCCGCGAAGGTTGCCGCGATCTCCGACACTCCAGAGTGACGGACGCGCTCCAGCAAGACGGCAAGGGGCAGGACCGAAAGCACGTGCAGCAGCAGCAGGATCGGCAGCGCCTCGATCACGAACCAGGTCATGAGCGCGGTAGGCAGGAGCAGCGCAGGCAGGAAGCCCAGCGCCGTCGCAAGCGCTAGCACGACCATCGGGCCGATGCCCCGCACCTCCCGCATGCGCATCCACCTGGACCAGGCGAAACCGGCAAAGCCGGCAATGCAGATCGAAGCCATGTCCGCATGGGCACCGACGCCACCGATCTGGTAGCGCCCGGCAAGCGCGATGACGAGGCAGGCCACGAGACCGGGACGGCCGAGATACGCCCCTGCAAGACCCACGGGAACCAGCCGCAGATCGATCAGGAAGCCCGCCACGGGCTGGAAGGCCGCATTCATCTGAAGCACGGCGACCAGACCGAACCCCAGGCCGAGCGCCACGGGCGAAAGCTGCCGCGTGACACCGCGCTGCCGGACCAGAGCGTAGCCCCAGGCCAGGATGGCGAGGACGGCAAGCGAACTGAGGTGGTCGAGGGCGAGTTCCGTATCGAACCACATGGGACCTCCGGCGACAAACGCCGCCAGATAGCCCCGAAACCGTTAAGGCCCGCCTAATGCGACCCTCAGCCCGCCGCGATCATCTCGGCCTGCTTCACGATCACCTCGGCCTGCTTGATCGAGGCGATATCGACGAGGCGGCCCTTGTAGACGGTCGCACCCGCGCCCTCGGCCTTGGCCTTTTCCATCGCGGCGAGGATCTCGCGCGCCTCGGCCACGGCCTCGTCGGAGGGGGTGAAGACCTCGTTGGCCAGCGCCACCTGCTTGGGGTGGATCGCCCATTTGCCGACC
Organism: Roseicyclus sp.; assembly: GCA_965661995.1. Taxonomy (GTDB): domain Bacteria; phylum Pseudomonadota; class Alphaproteobacteria; order Rhodobacterales; family Rhodobacteraceae; genus Roseicyclus. The sequence goes on along the minus strand of CBFIFZ010000024.1, from coordinate 10,371 downwards.
ATGCCCAGCGTCGCCGACCGCCGCGCCTGCGCGCGGAAGCCCTCGTCATCCGAGAAATCGCCGAAGGGACCGTCGACCGGCAGAACGCCATGCGTGCGGCAGGCCGCGACGATGGCCGCCTGCGCCCAATGCCAGGGGTCCGACCAGTATTTCTGCCCCTCGCGGTGCATGTAGTAATTCTCCTGCGTGCCACCGATGCCGGTGGTCTGCATCCCCATCGAGGCCGCGAAATCGGCGGCGCCAAGGCTCATGGCCTGAAGCCGGGGCGAGGCCGCGGCGATCTCCTCGACATGGGCGATACCCGCCGCACTTTCGATGATCACCTCGAAGGCGATCGGCTTCGGGCGCCCCATCGCCATCTCGATGGAGGTAACCAGCGCATCGACGGCATAGATGTCGCCCGCGTTGCCCACCTTGGGGATCATGATCTGATCCAGCCGATCCGACGCCTGCTCCAGAAGGTCGACCACGTCGCGATACCAGTAGGGGCTGTCGAGGCCGTTGATCCGGACGCTCAGCGTCTTCTTGCCCCAATCCACGTCGCCGATCGCCTGGATGACGTTCTTGCGCGCCTCCGGCTTGTCGTCAGGGGCGACCGAATCCTCGAGGTCGAGGTTGATCACATCCGCCTCGCTCGCGGCCATCTTCTCGAAGATCGCGGGCCGCGAGCCGGGGCCGAACAGCTGGCAGCGGTTCGGGCGGGCGACGGGCTGGGGCTGGATGCGGAAGCTCATGGGCAGGATCTCCGTGGCGCAAGGATGTTTCGTCTCTCTCGCCCCTGCGGATAGGATATTGCGCCGCGGCATGCAAGTGCTGCGCTGCGGCGTAGGGTGGCAATTCTGCCCACCGCGCCAGAAGGTGGACGGAATCGCCTACCCTACTGCAGGTCGGAGAAGGCCGCCTTCAGCCGCTCGAGCGCATCCTCGACGCGGCTGCGCGGCGTTGCCAGGTTGAACCGCAGGAAATTCTCCCCGCCCTTGCCGAAGGCCGGCCCGTGATTGGCGGCGATCTTCGCGTCGCGCTCGACCCGGGCGGTGAACTCGTCCGGCGACATCCCGGTGCCCGAGAAATCCACCCAGGCCAGGTAGGTCGACTCCAGCGGCATCGACCGCAGCCCGGGAATGGCGTTGACCCCGGCATCGAACAGCCGGGCGTTCTCGGCCACGTAGGCCATCATGGCATCGACCCAGGCCGCCCCCTCAGGCGAATAGGCGGCGGTCATCATCCGCAGGCCGAAGGCGTTGGGCGAAATGCCCAGCGCGGCCATGCGCTGCGCGAACGCCTCGCGCAGGGCCGGGTCCTCGATGATGACATTGCCGACATGCGCGCCGGCCAGGTTGAAGGTCTTGGTCCCCGCCGTCATCATCACCAGCCGGTCGGCGATGCCCTCGATCAGTGCCATCGGGATGTGGGTCTGCCCCGGCATGAGGAGATCGCAATGGATCTCGTCGGAGACGATGATCAGGTCATGCCGCCGCGCGAAGGCGGCGATCTGTTCCAGTTCCTCGCGCGTGAAGACACGCCCGCCGGGATTGTGCGGCGAACACAGGACCAGCATCCGCGCATGGTCGGGCACCTGCGCGTCATAGGCGTCGAAATCCAGCACGTAGCGCCCATCCTCGATCGGCATCTCCAGCTCGACCACCTCGCGCCCGGCCGCCCGGATCACGCGAAAGAAGGCGTGGTAGATCGGCGTGAACATGATCACCCCGTCGCCGGGCTGCGTGAAGGCGTCGACGCAAAGCGCGGTGCCGTTGACCAGCCCGTTGGTGGTGAAGATCCACTCCTCCTCCACCGGCCAGCCGCGGCGTTCGGCCTGCCACCAGCGCACCGCATCCTTGTAGGCCCGGTCATCGCCAAAATACCCGAAGACGCCATGCTCGGTCATGTCGCGCAGCGCGGCCTTCACGCAGTCGGGCGCCGCGAAATCCATGTCGGCCACCCACATGGCGATGCCGTCGTCCGGGCTGACGCCGTAGAGGCTCTCCATCATGTCCCACTTGATGCAGTGAGTTCCGCGGCGGTCGATGATCTCGTCGAAGGACATGTGGGGCGGGCTCCGGAGTTGTGGCTGTGCCCGCACCCTAGCCAGCAGGGCGGCGGCTGCAAGGGCATGGCCGCCCGCGTGTAGCTAAGGGATCACTACGGGAACCCTACGCGTTCGCCTCATCCCGAAACGCGCCTGCATTGTTGCAGCCTCGCACTGCTTCGCCTACATCGACGCCATGAAGCGTCCGATCCTCATCCACCCCGACCCGCGGCTGAAAAAGACCGCCCCGCCGATCGCCGACATCAGCGACGATCTGCGCGTGCTGGCCGATGACATGCTGGAAACCATGTATGCCGCGCCGGGCATCGGGCTGGCCGCGCCGCAGGTCGGCATCGACACGCGGCTGATCGTCATGGACTGCGTGAAGGAAGAGGGCGCTGCCCCCCGGCCGCTTGCCATGTTCAACCCCGAGGTCATCGCGGAATCGGACGCGCGCAACGTCTACGAGGAAGGGTGCCTTTCGATTCCGGACATTTACGCCGATGTCGAACGCCCCGCCGAGGTGACGGTGCGCTGGATCGACCCGACCGGCGCCGAGCGTGAGGAGACCTTCGGCGGTCTCTGGGCGACCTGCGTGCAGCACGAGATCGACCACCTGAACGGCACGCTCTTCATCGACTACCTCAAGCCGCTCAAGCGCCAGCTGATCACCCGAAAGATGGTCAAGCTGAAGAAGGACCGCGCGCGGGAAAAGGCGTGACGGGCAGGCGCCGCGACTTCGTCATGTGGCCGGACCGGCGGCTGAAGACACCCGCCGCGGATGTACATGACATCACGGATGAAATCCGGGCCACCTGGGCCGACATGATCGAGACGATGGACGCCATGCCGGGCGTCGGCCTTGCCGCGCCGCAGATCGGCGTGATGCTCTGCCTCGCCGTTGTCGATGCCTCCGACGAACGCGGCCGCGCGATCCGCATGGCCAACCCCGAAGTCATCGCGACCTCCGACGAGATGAACACCCACGAGGAAGCCAGCCCGAACCTGCCCGGCGTCTGGGCCAAGGTGACGCGCCCCGCCCGCGTGACGGTGGCCTTCACCGACCATCTCGGGATCCGCGTCCGGCAGGAGTTCACGGGCCTCTGGGCGACAAGCGTGCAGCACCAGATCGACCACCTCGCGGGCCGGATGTACATCGACCGGCTGTCCAAGACGAAGCGGGACATGCTGCTGAAGCGCGCCGCCAAGGGGGGCCGCTGATGCGTATCGTCTTCATGGGCACGCCCGACTTCTCGGTCCCCGTCCTCGATGCGCTGATCGCGGCGGGCCACGAGATCGCCGCCGTCTACAGCCAGCCGCCCCGCCCCGCGGGCCGCGGCAAGAAGGACCGGCCAAGCCCCGTCCATGCCCGCGCCGAGGCGCTTGGCCTGTCGGTGCACCATCCGAAAACCCTGCGCGATATCAACACACAAGCCGAGTTCGCCGCGCTGAACGCCGATGTCGCCGTCGTCGTGGCCTACGGGTTGATCCTGCCGCAGGCCGTTCTGGATGCGCCCGCGCGCGGCTGCCTCAACATCCACGCCAGCCTCCTGCCGCGCTGGCGGGGCGCCGCGCCGGTCCAGCGCGCGATCATGGCGGGCGATGCGGAAACCGGCGTCTGCATCATGCAGATGGAGGCGGGCCTCGACACCGGGCCGGTCCTGCTGCGCCGCGCGATCCCCATCGGGGCCGAGGAGACGGCGGGCGAGCTGCACGACCGCCTGTCCACGCTGGGGGCCGCGGCGATCACCGAGGCGCTGGCGCAGCTGGACCATCTCACACCCGAGCCTCAGCCCGACGCGGGCGTCACCTATGCCGAGAAGATCGACAAGGCCGAGGCGCGGGTGGACTGGACGGCACCCGCACCCCATATCGACAGGCAGATCCGTGGCCTGTCGCCCTTTCCCGGTGCCTGGACGCTGATCGGTGGCAAGCGGGTCAAGCTGATCCGCTCGCGGCTGGCCGAGGGCAAGGGCGCCCCCGGTGAAGTGCTGGACGGGCTGACCGTCGCCTGCGGGCAAGGCGCGGTGGAGATCACCGAGCTGCAGCCCGAAGGCAAGCCGCGCATGGCGGCCGAGGCGTACTTGCGGGGCGCGCGCATCGCGCCGGGTGTGGTGTTGGGGGTTGGGACATGATCCTGTTCTCGTTTTTCGGCTCGTTGATGATCGCGGGCATCGTCGCGGTCGTCTTCGAGAAATGGGGCTGGACGCATAACGGCATCCTGCCCTCCGTTCTGATCGCCTTCGGCGCGGTGCTGGCGCTGTTCTTCATCCGGTCGCTCTTCGGCCTGACGCTGGGCTCGCCCGGCATTGACGCCATCGTCGGCTCGGCCGCGGCGCTGATCCTGATCCCCACGGAATACGCAAACCGCCGCCGCACGCGGAACAACGATCGCCGCCGCTGATCCCCTAGCTGATGGTGCGGCGCGAGACCGGGCCGACCTCGGGGCGCAGCACCTCTTCGGCGTCGGGCAGCGCCTCGATCACGACATAGGCCTGCGCCCAGGGGTGATCGTCGGTCAAGCTGACATGGATGACAGAGGTATGCCCATCCGGCGTCATCTGGTCGAGCCGCTCCTTCGCCCAGCCCGTCACATGCATGACCGGCTGGCCCGAAGGCAGGTTCGTCACCGCCATGTCCTTCCAGGCGATGCCCATTCGCAGACCGGTGCCCAGCGCCTTGGAACAGGCCTCCTTCGCGGCCCAGCGCTTGGCATAGACCGCGGCGGGGTCCTTCATACGCTCGGCGCGGTTCTGCTCCGTAACCGTGAAGACGCGGTCGCGGAAGCGGTCGCCAAAGCGGTCCAGCGCCCGCTGGATGCGCTCGATATTCGCAAGGTCCGTACCGATGCCGAGGATCATTTGAGGCTCACCCTACCCGTCGCCTGATTCACCGTCACGACAAGGTCGCGCCATGTCGTGGAAACCCCATCGGTCGTACCCACCGGTACGGTCAGGGTTAACCCCTGCGCGGGATCGTAACGCGCTGAAAGCGCGTCCATCCGCAGCCCCCCGAAACCGCGACCACCCTCTGCCGAGATCAGGACGCAACCCGGAAAGGGCTCATCCGGCAAGGGATGCGTGATCAACAAATGCGCCCAGGCCAGCGCAGGCTCGACCGTGTCGAGGCCCATGACCCGCACCGCCCCGTTGGCGAAGCTGCGCACGGCAACCTCGGGCGGGGCCATGAGGTTGCGGGCGTTCGCCTCCCAGGTGTCGCAATCACGCAGCACCTGCCCTGCGGCCGGTACGGCAATGCACAAGCCAAGCATCGCCGCGAAGCTGGCGAGCAGGGGACGCATGGGAAACCTCCGGGTCTGGGCGGGGCGTCTCAGCCGCGCGCAGCCTCCATCATTTCGCGCATCTTCGCAATGGCTTGGGGCAGCCCGACAAAGACAGCCTCGCCGATAAGGAAATGCCCGATGTTGAGTTCCGCCACCTCGGGCAGCGCCGCGATGGGGCCGACCGTGTCATAGGCGAGGCCATGACCCATGTGCACCTCGAGCCCGAGGTCGGCGGCGCGCTTCGCACCGTCGATCAGGCGGGCCAGTTCCGCGTCGCGGGCCGCGAAATCGCCCTCGGCATGGAAATCGCAATAGGCGCCCGTGTGCAGTTCGATCACGGGCGCGCCGATACGCGCGGCGGCCTCGATCTGGGCCGGATCGGCGGCGATGAAAAGCGACACCCGGATGCCCGCGTCCCTCAGCGGCGCGATATAGGCCGCAAGGCGATTTTCGTCCCCCGCGACCTCGAGCCCGCCCTCGGTCGTGCGCTCCTCGCGGCGCTCGGGTACGATGCAGGCGGCGTGGGGCAGATGGGACAGCGCGATGCGCTGCATCTCGTCGGTGGCGGCCATCTCGAAATTCAGCGGGATTGTGATCGCCGCCATGATCGCATCGATATCGGCGTCGCGGATGTGGCGGCGGTCTTCGCGCAAATGCGCGGTGATGCCGTCGGCGCCCGCCTCCTCGGCGATGCGCGCCGCGCGCACCGGGTCGGGCAAGGCGCCGCCGCGCGCGTTTCTCAACGTCGCCACGTGGTCGATGTTCACGCCGAGGCGCAGTCGGTCTGCCATGTGACCCTCCGTTGATCCGTCGCAGTGGAGCCTAGCGGTCCGCAGCCGCCGCGCCAGCCTGTTCGCGCAGCTTTTCCATCTTCTTTCGCAATCTGGCAGATCGCCGTTTCTGATAGGCCCGGATCACCGGCACCGACAGGTAGTAGCAGACCGCCCCGCAGATCAGTCCGGGGATGATCGAGCCGACCATCCAGGGAAAGAACACGTCGTCGTAGAACCGGTGCAGCTCTTCCCAATGCGCGGTTTCGGGCGTGAACATCGCCACGAAATTGTGCCAGAGGTCGCCCGCTGCTGCGCCGAATTTGGAAAAGATCGAATCGTCGAGATCCCCGCGCATCGTCGTGCCCAGCATCCAGTGCCCGATCTGCAGCGAGATGAACGCGATCGGCACATAGGTCAGCGGGTTGCCCAGGAACGTGGCCAGCAGCGCCGCAAGGATCGAACCACGCATCACCTTGGCCAGCACCGCCGCGACGACGAAATGCAGGCCGAAGAACGGGGTGAAGATGGTGAAGGCCCCGGCGAAGACGCCGCGCGCGATCTGTTCCGGCGTGCCCGGCAGGCGGTGCATCCGGTGCTTGACGTAGTGAAACGCACGCACCCAGCCGCCACGCGGCCAGAACGCCTCGGCCACGACGCGAAAAACACCTCGGGAGTCGCGGCGCTTGAATACCACGCGCGGCCTGCCTTTCCCTTCCTGCCCATCCCCGCCTCGTCACGGGTTGGGGCCATGATTTCCCGCGGCCAGCGCCCTCAGGGCCGCCGGTCCAGATCCCGGGAGCGCTGAAGGCTTGCCACGTCGCTGTCGAGGTCCACCGCCATCATGACCGCGTGGAGGTGTTCCGCATTGCGCACATCCACATCGATCAGCAGGCGGAAGAAATCCGGTTTCCGATCAATGAAGTGCAGGTCAGAGATATTGGCGTTCTGCTCGCCGATCAATGTGCAGATACGCCCCAGCACCCCGTGCTGGTTCGAGATCGTGACGTCGATGGTCACGTTGTGCACCGGCGCATGGCGCCCTTCGGTCCAGTGCAGGTCGATCCAGCGTTCCGGCTGGTCGTCGAAAGCTGCGAGCGCCGGACAGTCGATGGCATGCAGCACCGGCCCCTTGCCGGCATAGGTGATGCCCACGATCCGTTCCCCCGGAACCGGCTGGCAGCATTGCGCGCGCCGGGTCTGCGCCCCGGGCGGCAGGCCGATCACGGCGCGCACGGCCTCGACATCGGCCTTTTCCGTGCGGCCCGCGAGCTCGGGGTAAAGCCGCGCCACCACCGCCCGCGCCGACAGTTCGGCCGACCCGATGCGCGCCAGCATCTCGTCTCCGTCCTTCAGCCCGATGGCCCGCGCCGCGGTATCGAGCGCCTTGTCCGTCGCCTTCTTGCCGACCTGCTCGAAGGCCACCCGCGCCAGTTCGCGGCCCAGCTTGATGTAGCGCTCGCGGTCTTCCTCGCGCAGCATCCGGCGGATCGCGGCCTTGGCGCGGCCGGTCACGACGATGTCGATCCAGCTGGCCTGAGGGGTCTGCCCCTCGGCGGTGATGATCTCGACCGACTGGCCGTTCTTCAGCCGCGTCCAGAGCGGCACGCGCAGCCCGTCCACCTTGGCGCCGACGCAGCTGTGCCCGATCCTTGTGTGGATCGAATAGGCGAAGTCGATCGGCGTCGCGCCCTTGGGCAGCTGGATCACGTCGCCCTTGGGCGTGAAGCAGAAGACCTGGTCGGAATACATCTCGAGCTTCACATGCTCGAGGAACTCGTCGTGATCCTCGGCGTTCTCGAACCGTTCGGTCAGCCCTTCCAGCCACTTGGCCGGATCGACGGCAAAGGGGTTCTCGGTGCGCACCCCGTCGCGGTAGGACCAATGCGCGGCCACGCCGCTTTCGGCCACGTCATGCATCGGGCGGGTGCGGATCTGCACCTCGACCCGCTTGCCGTCGCGGCCAGACACGGTGGTGTGGATCGACCGATACCCGTTCGTCTTGGGCTGGCTGATGTAATCCTTGAACCGGCCCGGCACGGCGCGCCAGCGCTGGTGGATCGCACCCAGCACGCGGTAGCAGTCATCCTCGGTCTCGGTCAGGACGCGGAAACCGTAGATGTCGGAGAGGCGCGAAAACGCCAGCTCCTTCTCCTGCATCTTGCGCCAGATCGAGAAGGGCTTTTTCGCACGACCGAAGACGTCGCCCTTCACGCCATGGCGCTCCATCACCGCCTCGATATCCTCGGTGATCCGGGGGATGACGTCGCCGGTTTCCTTCTGCAGCGTCAGGAAGCGCCGCATGATCGAGGTGCGCGCCTCGGGGTTCAGCACGCGAAAGGACAGGTCCTCGAGCTCCTCGCGCATCCATTGCATGCCCATCCGGCCCGCAAGCGGCGCGTAGATGTCCATCGTCTCATGCGCCTTCTTCGCCTGCTTCTCGGGCGGCATGTGGCGGATGGTGCGCATGTTGTGCAGTCGGTCGGCCAGCTTCACGAGGATCACGCGCAGGTCCTTGGACATCGCCATCAGGAGCTTGCGGAAATTCTCGGCCTGCTTCGATTCGCGGCTGGACAGCTCGAGGTTGGTCAGCTTGGTGACCCCGTCCACCAGCTCGGCCACGTCGGTGCCGAACAGCTCGGCCACCTCGGTATAGGTGCCCTTGGTGTCCTCGATCGTGTCATGCAGAAGCGCGGTGGCGATGGTCGCGTCGTCCAGCCGCTGCTCGGTCAGGATCGCGGCGACCGCGACGGGATGCGTGAAATAGGGTTCGCCCGAATGGCGTTTCTGCCCCTCGTGCATGCGCTGCGCATAAGCGTAGGCGCCCCGAAGGAGCGCCTCGTTGGTCTTGGGGTTGTAGTTGCGAACGAGGGACAGCAGGTCGTCGGCGTCGATCATGCCCGTCTCAGCCGCCTGTCCCCGAAGGCCCTTACTTCTGGCCCTGCGCTTCCATGAGCGCGCGCAGCATCTGCTCTTCGCTCATGTCGTCATGCGCCGGCCGGTCGGCCTCGACCCCCTGAAGAAGCGCCATCGCGTCTTCCTCGGGCTCGTCGACCTCGATCTGGGTCTGGTGGCTTTCGATCAGCCGCTCGCGCAGATCGTCTGCGCCTTGCGTTTCCTCGGCGATCTCGCGCAGGGCGACGACGGGGTTCTTGTCGTTGTCGCGGTCGAGGGTGAGCGGCGAGCCGGACGAAATTTCACGCGCACGATGTGCGGCGAGCATGACAAGTTCGAACCGGTTCGGAACCTTGTCGACGCAATCTTCAACGGTGACGCGGGCCATCTGCGGGCACCTCCAGCCTTTGCTCGGGAGCGGTAGAAAGGCCTCATCTACGCGCCGCACCCGGGAATGACAAGGGTCAAGACGGTGTTTCGCCCTCGCACCCGGCCAGGATCGGGCGGATCTCCGCGCGTTCCTCGGCGGGCCGGTCCGCCAGCATCTGCCGCACGTCGCGCCCTGTGACGGGGTGTCGCCAGTCCGGCGCGATCTCGGCCAGCGGCACGAGCACGAAACTCCGCTCGGCCAGCCGCGGATGCGGCAGGATCAGTTCGCCGGGCGTTTCCACGGCCGCACGCTTGGGCGGCAGCGCGGCCCAACGGGCCTGCGTCGCTGCATCGGGCAGGACGCGCGCGCCAAGCGCGATCAGGTCGAGGTCCATCAGCCGCGCCTCCCACCGGGCGGTGCGCGTCCGGCCAAAGGCGGCCTCAACGTCATGCAGAAGCGCCAGCAGCGCCTCGGGCGTGTCGCTCCAGTCGAGCGCCACGGCGGCGTTCACGAAGTTCGGGCCGGAGCCCGGGGGAAAGGCGGGCGTGCGGTACAGGCGGCTCGCCCGTACGGGGCGACCGCTGCGCGCGGCCAGTGCCGCGATGGCGGCTGTGACCGCAGCCTCGGGGGTGCGCCCATCTCGGGGAAGGTTTGCACCAAGCGCGATGAGGGCGGATGATGTGGGATCGGTCATTTCGGATTATTGCATCCGGTACCTAATTCATTAGATTGGACCGGTCTGGTCGTGATCGTCGATAGCGTCACTCTCTATCACCAAAGCGTTCGCACTCCAGCATTATCACAGGATACTTTGCCATGTTTTATCGCGACGAAAGATTGGCGTTGTTCATAGATGGCTCCAATCTATACGCTGCAGCCAAGGCGCTGCAGTTCGACATCGACTACAAGCTTCTGAGGCAGGAGTTCATGCAGCGGGGAAAGCTGCTGCGGGCCTTCTACGACACGGCCCTGCTTGAGAACGATGACTACTCGCCCATCCGGCCGCTGGTCGACTGGCTCCATT
>CBFIFZ010000023.1:0-22272 GCA_965661995.1 Roseicyclus sp. | reverse complement strand
GCTGGACCTGGAACAGGCGGTGGCGGGGGCGCCATGCTAGCGCGGCGGCGCGGTCGAGGCGCGCAGCACGATCTCGACCGGGATCGGCGGCTCGGGCCCGGGCCGCGCCCCGCCGGTCAGCCGCGCAAGCAACACTTCCGAGGCGCGCCGCCCAAGGCGCTGCCGGTCCTGCCGGATCGTCGTCAGCGCGGGCACGTAGTATTCCGACATCTCGATGTCGTCGAAGCCCACGACCGAGATGTCGCCGGGCACGTCGAGCCCTCCGGCCTTCAGACCCGCGATCAGCCCGAAGGCCACCATGTCGGCCGAGCAGAAGACCGCGGTGGGCCGTTCGGACATGGCCAGGATGCGCTCCGCCGCCTCGTGCCCGGACTCCAGCGAGAAATCGCCGCGGATGATCCATTCCTCCCGCGCGGGCAGGCCGAGGCGCGCACGTTCGTCCAGCATCCCCGCGCGCCGCGCGGCCGTCAGCACGTTGCCTTCGGGCCCGGTGACATGCGCGATCCTGCGATGGCCGAGGTCGTGCAGGTGCCGGATCGCAAGCCGCGCGCCCTGCACGTTGTCAGCCGCGATCACCGGGAACTCAGCCCCTTCCACCCATTCGCAGAGGAAGACGATCCGGTCGCCCACCCCCTGCGCCGCGCACTGCGCCAGCGCCGACCGGGGCAACCCGCCGTCGAGCGAAATCGCGCCATCGATGCGCCCGTCGAGGAAGTAACCCGCCAGCGCCCCGTCGCTGAGCGGGTCGGTCTCGGTATCGGTGATCAGGACGGCGTAGTCGGACCCGGCGAACCCTTCGGAGATGCCCGCGAGAATGCCGGAGTAAAAGGGTTTGCCAAGGTTCGGCACGAGGATCAGCACCGCGCCTGCGCGCTGCATCCGAAGGTTGCGCGCCGCCTGGTTCACCCGGTAGCCGGTCGCCCGGACCGCGTCCATAACCGCCTCGCGCGTCGCCTCCGAGACCTTGCCCGGCGCCGACAGCGCCCGGCTGACCGTGGCCGTCGAGACGCCGGCGGCGCGGGCGACATCCTGGATGGTCGCGCTTTTCTGGGCCTGTTTCTGCATCGCGGGCCTGCACGCCTCCGACGATTTCCGTGCTTGACTCGAATCTGTACCGGTGAGGAGTATGTAATCGATTGCATCATGCGGGAAGAGGGTATTCCCGTCCATGTAAACGATTACAGACCCGAAAAACACGGGCAAGGGAGGGTTGGAGGTGTCGGAGATCTGCCGCAGCAGACGGCCCCTGGGGCGGCCATGACCGCAGGGGCCGCCTTCGACTTCACCGGCGCGCATGTGCTGGTGATTGGCGCCAGCCGCGGCGGCATCGGTGCCGCAATTGCCCGCGCCTTCGCCGATGCGGGCGCCGAGGTCGTCATCACCGGCGTCGAGGATGCCCCTGCCCCCGAGGATGCCGCGCGCTTCGCCTATGCCCGTCTCGACGTGACCAATACCGGGGCCGTCCGCGCCTTCGCCGCCGCCCATTCCAAGGTGAACGTCCTGGTCAACTGCGCCGCCATCACGCGGCGCGGCGAGGAGATGGCACCGGAGTTCTTCGCCCATGTGCTCGACGTCAACCTGACCGGCAGCTTCCGCTGCGCCGAGGCGCTCCACCCCGCGCTCAAGGCGACGAAGGGAAGCGTGATCAACGTGGCCTCGATGTACGCCCGCTTCGGCAGCCCGCGGAACCCGGCCTACGGCGCGTCCAAGGCGGGCGTGGAGCAGCTGACCAAGTCGCTGGCCATCGCCTGGGCGGGCGACGGCATCCGCGTCAACGCCATCGCGCCGGGCTTCATCGTGACCGAGCAATCGGCCCGCGCCCGGCAAGACCCGGCCTTTACCGCCGGGGTCGAGGCGCGCACGCCCATGGGCCGCTGGGGCCAGCCGGGCGACATCGCGGGCGCGGCGCTTTTCCTCGCCTCGGACGCGGCGGGGTTCATGACGGGCACCTGCCTGCCCATCGACGGGGGATACTCGGTTGTCTGACGGAGGGGGCACATGACGGAGTTCGCACGGATAGGCACGGCCGTGATCGGCACCGGCTTCATCGGGACGGTGCATGCTCAGGCGCTGAGACGGCTGGGGGTGCAACTGCGCGGCGTGCTGGGGTCAACGCCCGAGCGGGGCGCCGAGCGTGCGGCCGCCATCGGCGTGCCCTATGCCTATGCCGACCTCGACGCGCTGCTCGCGGACGACAGCGTGGACGTGGTCCATGTCACCTCGCCCAACCATGCGCATTTCGCGCAGGTCAAGGCGATCCTCGCCGCCGGAAAACACGTGATCTGCGAAAAGCCGCTGGCCATGACCAGCGCCCAGTCCGCCGAGATGGTCGAGATCGCGCGCGCCTCGGGCAAGGTTGCGGCGGTCTGCTACAACATCCGCTTCTACCCCTTGAACCAGCAGGCCCGCGGCATGGTCGAGGCGGGCGAGATCGGGGATATCCGCTTCGTCTCGGGGCATTATCACCAGGACTGGCTGGCGAAACCGACCGACTGGAACTGGCGGCTGCAATCCGAGATGGGCGGCGCGCTGCGATCGGTGGGCGACATCGGGACCCATTGGATCGACCTGACGAGTTTCATCACCGGGCTCAAGGCCGAGGCGGTGATGGCGGAACTGGCGACCTTCCTGCCCGAACGCGCAAAGCCCGTCGGCCCGGTCGAGACCTTCTCGAGCGCGGCGGGCAAGACCGAGACCGTCCAGGTCGACACCGACGACGCCGCGATGATCCTGCTGCGCTACCCGAACGGGGCGCGCGGCGTGATGAGCACGAGCCAGGTCAACATGGGGCGCAAGAATTCGCTCCAATGGGACATCGCGGGCGCGGGCGCGAGCCTTGCCTGGGACAGCGAAACGCCCGATCACCTATTCGTCGGGCACCGCGACCGGGCCAACGAGACCTTGATGCGCGACTTCACCCTGATGAACGCGCGCGGCGTCGCGGCGGCGAGCCTGCCGCCCGGCCATGTCGAGGGCTTCGCCGACAGCTTCTTCAACTTCTTCCGCGCGGTCTACGCCGATGTCGCGGCGGGCGGGCGGCAGGACGGCAGCACATGGGCCAGCTTCGAGGATGGCCATTACGAGATGCAGCTATGCGACGCGGTCCTGCGCTCGGCGCGAGAGGGGCGCTGGGTGCGGCTGGACGAGGTCTGAGGGGAGGACAGGGATGAAACTGGGAATACTGACGGCCCCCTTCGAGGACACGCCCCTGCTGGAGGTGGCAGACTGGGCGGGCGCGAACGGGTTCTCCGCCTTCGAGGTCGCCTGCTGGCCGGCCTCGGGCGGCGAGAAACGGCGCTATGCGGGCACCAGCCACATCGACGTGGACGGTCTGACGGCGGCCCGCGGGCAGGAGATCATCGGCGGCCTCGCCGAGCGGGGGATCGAGATCTCGGGGCTGGGCTACTACCCCAACCCGCTGCACGCCGATGCCGCGCATCGCGACGAGGTGATCGGGCATCTGAAGAAGGTCATCACGGCGGCGGGCGTGATGGGGGTGGGCGTGGTCAACACCTTCATCGGTGGCGACCGGACGCTGACCGTCGATCAGAACTGGGCCCGCGCGCAAGAGATCTTCGCACCCATCGTGAAGCACGCGCAGGATGCGGGCGTCAGGCTCTGCTTCGAGAACTGCCCGATGATCTTCAGCTACGATGAATGGCCCGGCGGTCACAACATCGCCTACAGCCCGCGCATCTGGCGGATGATCTTCGAGGAATGGGGCGACGCGGTGGGGATGAATTTCGACCCCTCCCACCTTGTGCTGCAATTCATCGACATGCCCCGCTTCATCAAGGAATTCGGGCCGCACATGGCGCATGTGCATGCCAAGGACCTGATGATCGACCGCGACGGGCTTTACGAACGAGGCATCCTGTCGGCCGGGATGGGCTGGCAGATCCCGCGCCTCTGCGGGCTCGGAGAGGTGGACTGGAGCGACTTCTTCAGCGGTCTCTACCGCGCGGGCTACGACGGGCCGGTCATCATCGAGCACGAGGACCGGCTGTTCGAAGGGACGGACGAAAAGGTCAAGCGGGGCTTCCTGCTGGCCCGCGACGTGCTGTCCCCGTTCATCAAGTAGAAGGGCGGAACGCGCCCCGACAACCTTTAGAAAACCTTACCAGGGAGGACTACCAGATGAAAAAAGTGTTAACAGGACTTGCCGCACTTGCGGTTTCGGTCAGCTTCGCACCGGCCGCCTTCGCCGGTGGCCACGCCGCCTACACGATCGGCGTGTCGAACACCGTGCAGGGCAACGGCTGGCGCGAGGAGATGATCTGCGCCATGCGCGCCCAGGCGCTGGTCGAGGGGGATGTCACGGGCCTGATCGTGGCCCATCGCAACACCGACAGCGCGGGCCAGCTCGAGGACATCAACAACCTGATCGAGGCCGGTGTCGACGCGATCGTGCTGAACCCGTCCAACCCCGACGCGCTGAACTCGGCGCTCGAGGCGGCTATGGCGGCGGGCATCGTCGTGGTGGCCGTGGACGCGGGTGTGACCGCGGAAGGCGCCTACATCCTGTCCAACAACCAGGAGGAATACGCCTATCTCGGCGCGCGCTGGCTTTTCGAGCAGCTGGGCGGCGAGGGTGATGTCGTCTACATGCGCGGCATCGCGGGCGTCTCGGCCGACACCGACCGCGACAACGGCTTCCGCCGCGCGCTGGCGGAATTCCCCGGCATCGAGGTGGTGCACGAGGTCTTCACCGGCTGGCAGCAGGACCAGGGCAAGCAGCAGATGTTCGACTTCCTCGCCACCGGCATCCCCTTCGACGGGGTCTGGACGAGCGGCATCGACAACGTGATCGTCGACGCCTTCGTCGAGAGCGGGGCGCCCTTGGTGCCGATCGTGGGCGCGGATAACGCGGGCTTCGTCGGCCAGCTCTCCAGCGTCGAGGGCCTGATGGGTGCGGCGGTGACAAACCCCGGCTCGGTCGGCGGTGCGGGCATCGCGCTGGCGGTCGACATCCTGAACGGCGAGGCGCCCGACAGCAACGTGGTGCTGGTGGACCCCGTGCTGTGGGAGAACACCACGGACGAAGGCCGCGCGACGCTGGCCGCGGCGCAGAACCCGAACCTCGATCCGGAATGGCCGGTCTCGGTCTCGATCCCGGGCTGGACCGACTAC
Source organism: Roseicyclus sp. (assembly GCA_965661995.1). Classification (GTDB taxonomy): domain Bacteria; phylum Pseudomonadota; class Alphaproteobacteria; order Rhodobacterales; family Rhodobacteraceae; genus Roseicyclus. Next base: position 17,142 of record CBFIFZ010000023.1, on the reverse strand, counting down.
ACGATGGAACAGATCATCGCCTGTGAAGGACCTGGCGAAGGCTGATCCCATCCGCTCCGGCCCCCGTCTCTCCCCGGGGGCCGGAGCATATCGACAGGCAGGCCCGAGACCCGAGCAAAGATGACAGACACGCCCCTTCTGGACGCCAGCGGTGTCGCGAAAAGCTTTGGCGCCGTGAAGGCGCTAACCGATGCGCAGCTGACCGTGGCGCGCGGCGAGGTCGTGGCGCTGATGGGGGCGAACGGGGCGGGCAAGTCGACCTTCGTGAAGATCCTGACCGGCGCGCTGAAACCCGACCGGGGCCGGGTGCTGATCCGGGGGCAGGAGGCGCGCGTGGGCAGCCCGCGCGGCGCGCGGCGATCCGGCCTCGTGCCGGTCTACCAGGAGCCGTCGCTGATCCCGGACCTCGACGTGATGGACAACCTGCGGCTGGGCGATACGCCCGTGGAGCCGTTCCGCCACTGGGTGGACGAGCTGGGCATCAAGGGCCTGCGCCTGGCCGACCTGATCGGCGATCTGCCCTTGGCCACGCTGCGCATCCTCGACCTTGCCCGCGCGCTGGCCGCCGAGCCGGACGTGCTGCTGCTGGACGAGATGACCGCGGCCCTGCCGACCGACCTTGTCGAGCGCGTGCTCGAGACGGTGCGGGCCAAGGCCGACGCGGGGCTGGGCGTGATTTACGTCTCGCACCGCTTCACCGAGATCTCCCGCCTGTGCGACCGCGCGAGCGTGCTGCGCGACGGGCGCACGGTGGGCGAACTGAAGATCGAACCGGGCGTCGAGGACCGCGCGGTCGAGCTGATGCTGGGCGAGACCATCGACCTGGGGCAGCGCGACGCGGCGACGCTTCACGCGGTGCGCAGCGGCACGCCGCGTCTGACGGTTCGGGGGCTCGCCGCCGCGCCAAAGCTTCAGGATGTCTCCTTCGACCTGCATGCAGGCGAAGTGCTGGGCGTCGTGGCGCTGGAGGGCCAGGGCCAGGACGAGCTGTTCGACGTGCTGGCGGGCTTCCGCAAGCCCACGGGCGGCACGGTCGCGGTCGACGGGCGCGCGACAGGCTTCGCCCATCCCGCCGATGCCATCGCCGCGGGGCTCACCTATGTGCCGGGCAACCGCGCCGAGGCGCTGCTCGCGCAGCGATCGGTGCGCGAGAACATCGCCCTGCCCTTCTCGGCCCGGATGCGCGACTGGGGGCCGCTCCGCCTGCGCCATGAGCGGGCAAGGGTCGCCCATGCCATCGAGAAACTGCAGATCGACACCCGCGCGCAGGGCGAGGTGCAGCGCCTGTCGGGCGGCAACCAGCAAAAGGTGACCATCGGGCGCTGGCTTGCCACCGGGGTGGAAACGCTGCTCCTGTTCGACCCCACGCGAGGCATCGACGTGCGCACCAAGCGACAGATCTACCCGCTGGTGCGCGAGCTGGCCGAACAGGGGGCGGCGGTTCTCTTCTACACCTCTGAACTGGCCGAGGTGCCGCTGGCCTGCGACCGGGCGGTGGTGATCTTCGGCGGCCGCGTCGTCGACGTGATCGAGGCGGGCGCGGCGGACGAGGCGACGCTCTTGCGCGCGGCCTATGGCCTGACCGCGCAGGAGGGGGCGGCGTGAGCGCTTTCCTTCGCAAACACGCCTGGGTGATCGGCCTGGCCGTGCTTCTGGCGGTGCTTCTCGGCATCACCAAGGCGATCCAGCCGAGTTTCGGCGCCTCGGGCCTCGAAAGCCTCGCCCGCGCCGCCCTGCCCTTCGCCTTCGCCACGGCGGGGATGGCCGTCGTGGTCATCGTCGGCGGCATCGACCTGAGCGTCGCCTCGATGATGGCGGTCTGCGCGGTGACGGCGGCGGTGCTGATGGAACGGATGGCGGGCGTGCCCGCGCTGATGATCGTGCTGGGCGTGGGGCTGGCCATGGGGCTGATCAACGGCGCGCTGATCGTGCTGACCCGCGTGCCCGACATCGTGGTGACGCTCGCGATGCTCTTCGTCTGGGAGGGGGTGGCGCTCCTGATCCTCGCAAGCCCGGGCGGCAACACCGCCGACTGGCTGGAAGGGGCGACGCGCGGCTTCATCGGCATCGACCTTTTGCCCAAACCCTTCGTGATCATGGGCGTCTGCCTGGCCCTTGTCTGGTGGCCGATCCGCCGCTCGAAACTGGGCCTGTCGATCTACGCCGTCGGCTCGGACGAGATGGCGGCCTTCCGCTCGGGCGTGCCGGTGGGCTGGACCAAGGTCGCGGCCTACGGGATCTGCGGCCTCTTCTGCGCGATGGGCGGCCTCAGCCTCGCGGCGCTCACGGGGATCGGGGAGCCGGTGCCGGGCCCCTACCTGATGGCCTCGGTCGCCGCCGTCGTGCTGGGCGGCGTGGTGCTGGGCGGCGGTAAGGGCGGCCTTCTGGGCCCGATCATCGCGGTCTTCATCCTGCGGATCATCCGCACCATCCTGACGCTCATGGCCGTCGACCCGAACGTGACCACCATCGTCGAGGGGGTCATCATGGTCGGCGTCGTCATGCTAGGCACCGCGCTGACGCTGAGGGGGCGACGATCTTGAGCATGGCCGACACCGATACCCCGCTGGTCCGCTTCGGGCGCGTGTTGCGCGACAACCCGATGATCCCGCTGATCGCCTTCCTGCTCCTGCTGATCGCGGTGCTCGAGGTGATGCGGCCAGGCATCGTGATGCCCTTCAGGATCGGGCGGGACGGCCTCATCTCGACCTTCTGGCTCGGCAACCTGATCAAGTTCGCCATTCCGCTGGCGATGCTGGCGGCCTGCCAGGTGCTGACCATGCTCACGGCGGGCATCGACCTGTCGGTGGGCGTGGTGGCGACGGTCTCGGCCTTCGTCTGCGCGACGCTCAGCTCGATCTGGGGTGTGCCGCAGGCGGTCATCGTGGCCTTGGCCTGTGGGCTGGTGGTCGGGCTTGTGAACGGCTTCGGCGTGGGCATCGTGCGGGTGCATCCGCTGATCATGACGCTGGGCACAGGGCTGATCGCGACCGGCTGCCTGCAGGTCTACCAGCGCTTCGTCATCAATGCCGGAAGCGACATACCCGCTTTCCTCGAATGGCTGGGCACCGGTCGGACCCTGGGGATGCCGAACGGGCTGTTCCTGTTCCTGCCCTTCGCAGCCTTCATCCTCTGGCTCATGCGTTACACCGGCTTTGGCCGAAACCTCTTCGCGCTCGGGTCGAACGAGACGGCGGCGAAACTGTCCGGCGTGAAAAGCTGGCAGGTGCTGATGGCGCTCTACGCGCTTTCGGGGCTGATCGCGGCGCTGACGGGGCTGTTGTATCTCGGCATGATCCGGGCGCCGTCGCTGAGCCTTGCCAACCCGCTGCTCTTGCCCTCGGTGGCGGCGGCGGTGATCGGGGGGACCTCGATCTTCGGGGGGCGCGGCAGCTTCGCAGGTGCGATCGTGGGGGCGCTGATCCTGCGGGTGCTCGACACGATGCTGACGCTTCTGCAGATGCCCGAGGGGGCGCGCACCGCGCTTTTCGGGCTGATCATCCTGGCGGTCACGGCACTTTACGTCCGGATCACCGGCACACGCTGAGGGAGGAAGACGATGGCGAAATTCCGCATCGTGGGGATCAGTTTCGACCACATGCACATGGGGGACCTGCTGCGGCTGGTGCACGACCATCCCGAGGCCGAGATCGCGGGCCTTTTCGATCCAGACCTCGGGAAGATGCGGGGCGTCGCGGGCAAGTTCGACGTGCCCGGCGAGCGCTACTTCACCGATTTCGATGCCTGCATGGCGGCGGGGCCTTACGACATGGCGATCCTCTGCGCGGCGACGGCGGATCACGCCGATTACGTCGAGCGGCTGGCGCCGCACGGGGTCCATGTCTTCGTGGAGAAGCCCTTCGCCGCCTCGGCGGCGGATGCGCGCCGCATGATGGCGGCGATGGCGGGAACCGGCAAACAGATGGCGATCAACTGGCCGCTGCGTTGGGTCGAAAGCCACGTGACCGCGAAACGCCTGATCGACGAGGGGCTCATCGGCGAACTGCGCGAGGTGCATTTCTACGACGGCAACCGCGGGCCGCTCTACCACCTCGCCGACAAGGTCGAGGTGAGCCCGGAAGAGGTCGAGCGCCAGAAGCCGGACAGCTGGTGGTACAAGCGCGCCTCGGGCGGCGGGTCGCTCCTGGATTACATGGGCTACGGCGCGACGCTCGGCACCTGGTTCATGGGCGGCGAGGCACCGCTCGAGGTGACCTGCACGGTGGATGCCACGCCGGGGATCGAGGTCGACCAGCACGCCATCGCCGTCTGCCGCTACGCCCGCGGCCTCTCGAAGATGGAGACGCGCTGGGGCACCTTCACCGATCCCTGGACGCACCAGCCGCAGCCCACCTGCGGCTTCACCTTCGTGGGCACCGACGGCACCATCGCCAGCCCCGACTACGCGACCCATGTGACCGTGCAGACGCGAGCGCACCCCGAGCGACATGAGATTCCCGTCGACCCGCTGGCCGAGGGTGAGCGAAACGCGATCGAGTATGTCCTTGGATGCCTGTCGCGGGGCGAACCCGTGGGCGGCCCGCTCGACCCCGCGCTCTGCCTGACGGCGCAGCGCATCGTGGACACCGCGGCGCTGTCCGCGGCCGAGAGGCGCACGCTGGAGCTGGTCCCATGAGCGAGGTGACGAAGGATGCGGGCGACAAGGACACCTATGCCCTGAAATCCGCCGAGCTGCCCGAGATCGCGGCGCCCGACCTGCCCTGGCGCCCGCCGATGCCGCGCAGCTACCGGCCCCGTATCGGCATGATCGGGACCGGCGGCATCTCGGGCAGTCACCTCGACGCCTACAGGGCGGCGGGATGGGAGGTGGCGGCGCTCTGGAACCGGACGCGCGCCAAGGCCGAGGCGAAGGCGGCGGAGTATTGCCCGGGCGCGCGGGTCGAGGACGACTGGCGCGCGATGCTGGACGACCCCGCGATCGACGTCATCGATGTGACGCTGCACCCCGGGCACCGGGTCGAGATCATCCGCGCGGCGCTGACGGCGGGCAAGCATGTGCTGAGCCAGAAGCCCTTCGTCACCGACCTCGATGTCGGCGAGGAGCTCGTGAAGTTGGCCGAGGACCGGGGCGTGAAGCTTGCGGTGAACCAGAACGGCCGCTGGGCGCCCCACAAGGCCTGGATGCGCGAGGCGGTGCGCAGCGGTCTGGTGGGCGATCCGGTCTCGGCCCATGTCGCGATCCACTGGAACCACGGCTGGACCGCGGGCACCCCCTTCGACGCGATCGAGGACCTGGTGCTTTACGATTTCGGGGTGCACTGGTTCGACTTCGTCGCCTCGATCATGGGCGAGCGGGTGCAAAGCGTCTTCGCCAGCGCCGCCCGCGCGGCGGGCCAGGCCAACAGGGTGCCGCTGCTCGCGCAGGCGCTGGTTCGCTGCGAGGGCGGGCAGGCGAGCCTCGTCTTCGACGGCGGCGTGGCCCATGGGCCGCGCGACACGAGCTTCATCGGCGGAACGGCGGGCAGCCTCGTGTCGGACGGGCCGGACCTGGGCGCGCAGCGGGTGGTGCTGACCACGCCCGCGGGCATCGCGCGGCCGGTTCTGGAGGGGCAATGGTTCAACGACGGTTTCGCCGGCACGATGGGAGAGCTGCTCTGTGCCATCGAGGACGGGCGCGAGCCATCGAACGGCGCGCGCGAGAACCTGAGATCCCTCGCGCTGGCCTTCGCCGCCGTCGAAAGCCGGATCACGGGCCGCGAGATCGAGGTGGGCGCGTCGCGGCGGCTGTTGTCCTGATCGGTCGACGGGGATTGCGCCGCCTTCGGCGTCGCCCCGGCGCGAAACGCGCGTTTCGCGGGCTCCTTGGAGAGGGTGCGCCCGGCTTTCCGAGGTCGGACAGGTGGCAGGGTCCGGATGCCTCCGGCGGCCATATTTGGAGGATGAAGATGCGACGGTCGTTCATCACCTGTTAAGGTCCGCCGGACATGGTGGTCGTGCGGTACAGGCAGCCATGCCGATGACCGCGGATGGAGATGCACATCTTCCCCGGTGAAGCCCCGAGGGATAGCCGGGGAGGATGTCGCGCCCGCCTATCTCGATCCCCGGCTTTTGGCCGCCGGAGGCTCCCTCAGCACGAAACGGGCGCGGCGGGCAGCCCTTGCGCGGGCCGTCCGTCAGGTCGTCTCCGTCACCTTCTTCAGGTGCCGCGGCATGTCGGGGTCGAGGCCGCGGGCCACCGCCAGCCGCTCGATCATCGCGTAGAAGCTGACGATCAGCGCCAGCGGATCGGTCAGGGGGTGGCCCGTGCGCACCACGGGAAGCGCCCGGGCTGTACGCACGGCGTCGGTGGTGGCGAAGACCGCCGCCCCCTTCTCCGCCAGCGCGTCGGCCACCTCGGCGAGCGGCGCCTCGGCGGCGTCGCCCGCGGCGAAGGCCAGCACCGGGAACCCACGCTCGACGATGGAGACGGGGCCGTGCAGCACCTCGGCGGAGGAGTAGCTTTCGGCGTGGATCCGGCAGACCTCCTTGAACTTCAGCGCGGCCTCGTTCGAGATCGCCCAGGCGGGACCACGGCCGAGCGTGTAGACCGACCCCGCCCCGAGCGCCCGGTCGAGCGCGGACCAGTCCACCGCCCGCGCCGCCTCGAGTGCTGCGGGCAGGTCACGGATGGCGGCCAGCAGGCCCGCGTCGCCCTTCACCTCGGCCAGGAGCCAGAGGCCCGCGAGCGCCGAGGTCACGAATGTCTTGGTCGCCGCCACCGAGCGTTCGGGGCCGGCGCAGATGTCGATGACCTGCTCTGCCTCGGCGGCCAGGCGCGAGCCCGCGTCATTCGTGAGCGCCACCGTCAGCGCGCCGCCCGCCCGCGCGCTGCGCGTCATGGCGACGATGTCGGGGCTTGCGCCCGATTGCGAGACCGAGAGGCAGACCGCGCCGCCAAGGCGCAGCTTCGCCCCGTAGACCGAGGCGACCGAGGGCCCGACCGAGGCGACGGGCAGGCCGAGCAGCAGCTCCGCGGCGTATTTGAGGTAGGTGCAGGCATGATCGGAGGAGCCGCGCGCGACGGTCACGATCAGCGCCGGATCGGCGGCGCGCATCGCCTCGGCTGCCGCGGCGACGGGACCTGCCCCACGGTCGAGCAGGCGGGCCACCGCCTCGGGGATCTCGGCGATCTCGCGGCGCATCTGGGTGTCGGTCATGGGTCATCTCCCTCGCCGCGCAGGCTGCGCCCGATGCGGGCAGATGTCCATGGCTTGCGCCCTACCCGGTCGCCCGTCATCCTGCGGGAAACGCAGGGAGGATCGCATGACACGGGTTCTGGTCGTGGGGCTGGGAAACATGGGGCAAAGCCACGCGCTGGCCCATCATGCCGCCGAGGGGGCGGAGATCGTGGGGCTGGTGAACCGCTCGCCCCGCGACCTGCCCGGGGCGTTGGCCGCCTATCCGCGGTTCGACAGTTTCGAGGCCGGGATGGAGACGCACCCCGACCTTGTCGTGATCGCAACCTATTCCGACAGCCACGCCGATCTGGCGATCCGCGCGATGGAGGCGGGTGCGCATGTCTTCGTGGAAAAGCCGCTCGCCACGAGCGTGGCCGATGCCGAGCGGGTGGTCGAGACGGCGGTGCGGCTGAAGCGCAAGCTGGTCGTGGGCTACATCCTGCGCCATCACCCCAGCTGGGTCCGCATGATCGCCGAGGCGCGCGCGCTCGGGGGGCCCTATGTCTTCCGGATGAACCTGAACCAGCAATCGAGCGGTGCGGAATGGGAGACGCACAAGGCGCTGATGCGAGAGACCTCGCCCATCGTGGATTGCGGGGTGCATTACGTCGACGTGATGTGCCAGGTGACCGATGCGGCGCCGGTGCGGGTGCAGGGGATCGGCCTGCGCCTCTCGGATGAGATCGCGCAGGAGATGTACAATTACGGCCAGTTGCAGGTGGTCTTCGCCGATGGCTCGGTCGGCTGGTACGAGGCGGGCTGGGGGCCGATGATGTCGGAGACCGCCTTTTTCGTGAAGGATATCGTCAGCCCGAATGGCGCGGTCTCGATCACGGATGCCGACAAGGGGGCGAGTGCGGATATCGACGGGCACACGAAGGTGGGCGGCCTCCTGGTGCATCGCCCCTCGGGCGACGAGAGGATCGCGCTGCCCGACGAGCCGGGCCACCAGGCGCTGTGCGACGCCGAACAGGCCTATGTGCTGCGCGCCATCGCCGAGGATATCGACCTGACGCGCCACATGGCCGACGCCGTCCGGTCGCTGGCGATCTGCCTTGCCGCCGACGAGAGCATCCGGTCGGGCCGGGTGGTGACGCTCTGACCGCTCAGCCCGCGGTGCAGAGCCTGAGCGCCTCGACCTCGGACGGATCGTAGGGATTGCCCGCGGCGTCGAGGATGTCGTGGAACCAGACCGAGCGGTCGGCATCGCCGCCATGGGCGGCCACCAGGTCCGCGGGCCAGGGCAGCCAGGTCTGGGTGCGCCCCTGCACCAGCCCCCATTGCACGCAGCCCACGTCGCGGTCGCGAAAGAGCGAGAGCTGGTCGGCGATGCGGCTGCCCACCGGGCGCGCCATCCACTCGGTGCAGAGCATGGGGCGGCCCATCCTGGCCAGCGCCGTGATGATCGCGTCGACCTTGTCGGTCGAGAGATAGGCGTGGAAGGTCACGATATCCGACAGCGCCAGCGCCGCGCGGTCGATCGGCGTCTCGTAGGCGGCCTCGGTCACGCCCGCGACGGGGGTGCTCCAGGCGCCGACGGTCAGGGGCTGCTCGGGCGCGCATACGCGGGCCTCGCGGAAACTCGCCTCCATCAGGGCGCGGCTCTGCTCCGAGAAATCCGGCTCGTAGAGGGCGGCGCCGCCAGGGGCGAAGACCATACGGTTGCCGGGCTCGTTGTAGAGGTCCCAGAACAGCACCCGGCGGTCATCGCGGAACCGGCCGATGATGTCGGCGACGTAGCGGTGAAAGCCCGCGGTCTCCTCGCCCGCCAGCAACAGGGCGCGGCCGGGGCTGGCGACCGCGCGACTGTTGTGGACCGCGGGGATCGGGTCGGGCTGCGGCCCGTAGGTCGGTTCGGCCCCGCCGAAGCCGCAATCGTCGAACAGGACCGGGATCGTTTCGATGCCGCGGGCGGCGGCCATGCCCATCACCCGATCGAGCCGGTCGATCAGCCCGTCGCGGTCGTGCTTCCACACGAGGTAATGCAGGTTGATGCGAAAGGCGTTGAAGCCCAGCTCCGCCGCCCAGCCCAGTTCGCGCTCGATGGTAGCCGCGTCGAAACTGTCGCGGTGCCACATCTCGAGGAAATTCACCGCCGTCGAGGGCAGGAAGTTGAAGCCGCACAGCCAGTCACGGGCGCGCCACCAGTCCATTGCCTCCGCTTCGGTCCAACGGGTCATCCTGCGCCTTCCGTCATGTATCGGGGTCTTGTCTTGCGAGGGGGGCACCGGCCGGGCGAAGCACCCGGCCGGCGCGGAAACGGGATCAGCCGTCGAGAAGGTCCTGCACCTCCAGCTCGGCATCCGAAAGCGCGTCCCCGATGGGCTTGCCGGTCAGCCAGATCGCCTGAAGCTCGCGGTTCAGCACGTCCTGGATCGCGCCGTAGTTCTCCGAGGCCGGCGTGTCGCGGGCGATGGCGGCGGTTCCGGTATACTCGTCGCGGTGCGGCAGCGCGGCATAGGCGTCGGAGGCGAGGACCGAGTTGCGCACGGCCATGTGCCCGGTCCGCGCCCAGTCGATGTTATGCGCATTGATGAAGGCCAGGACCTGCAGCGCCGCGGCATAGGTCTCGGGGTCGTCGCGCTGGAGCGAGGCGGGGATCGCCCACATGTGGCTGTCGGCCCAGGTCGCGCCCTCGGCAAACAGCGTCGGGAAATCCGCGACATAGTAATCCGACAGCGCGACGTCGGGGTTCGCGGCCTCGGCGCTGTAGAAATCGACCACCCAGGTGCCGTTCACCAGCACCGCCGCCTCGCCGTTCAGGAAAGCCTGCTGGCTGTCGGCATAGTTCAGCTGCGGGTTGGCATGGCCTGCATCGAAGAGCTGCGTGATCGTGGTGACGGCGTTGCGCGCGGCCTCGGTGTCGATGGTCGCGGTGCCGTCCTCGGTGAAGATGTTCTCGCCCTGCTGCCACATCAGCGACAGCACGAGGCGTACCCCGATGGGAAACTGCGCGAAATCGGCGGCGAGGTAATCCTGCCCGGTGGCCGCTTCGACCATCGCGGCATGTTCCAGAAGCTCCTCGGGCGAGGAGGGAAGGATCGGGCTGCCATCCTCGGCGACAAGGCCCGCGGCCTCCATGATCTCCATGTTCACGTGCCAGAGGTTGGCGTGAAAATCCATCGGCACGCCGTAGATGCCGCCCTCGTAGCTGACCGCATCCAGCGCGGCGGGCGCCCAGTCGGACACGTCGATGCCCGCGGCCTCCAGGTCGCCCGACAGCTCGGCCAGCGCGCCCAGCCCCGCGAATTGCGGCACGCGGTGGCGGTGCATGACATGCACGTCCGGCGGCTCGCCGCCCGCATAGGCCGCGATGACCTGGTCATAGTAGTTGCCCCAGTCGGTGGGCAGCGTGGTGACCGTGATGCCCTCCAGCTCCGCGTCGGCGGCGTTGATGATGGACTGGATGATACAGGCCTCGCCCACGCTTGCGGTGGTATCCGTGCCCGCATCCTCGCAGGCGCCGAAGAAGCGGCCCAGCGTCACCTCCTGCGCGCTTACGCCGGTCACCGTCATGGCAGCCAGCGCGGTGCCGATCAGAACATGTTTCATGTCTTTCCTCCCTTGGATTGGGGCCATCGCGGCCCCGGTTCAGCCCTTGGTCCCGCCGGCCGTCATGGCCCGGACCACGTGGCGTTGGAACATCAGGAACAGGATCACGACGGGCAGGGACGCGATGACGCCCGAGGCCATGACACGGCCCAGCCCCTCGGATTGCGCGAAATTCGACTGGATCGAGGCAAGCCCCAGCGTGATCGTGAAGCGCTCGGGCTCGCGCGCCGAGACGAGCGGCCAGAGGTAATCGTTCCAGGCGTAGAGAAAGGTCAGGATCGCCAGCGTCATCATCGCGGGCCGCGCCAAGGGCAGCATGATGTGCCAGAAGATCTGCAGCCAGCTGACACCGTCGATGCGGGCGGCTTCCTCGATGTCCTTCGGGATCGCCTTGAAGAACTGCATCATCAGGAAGACGCCGATGGGCACGGCCATGCGCGGCAGGATCAGCGCGTGATAGCTGTTGTGCCAACCGAGGTCGGCGAACATCGTGTAGAGCGGGATGAAGACCGCCTGTTCCGGCACCATCAGCCCGACAAGGCACAGGACCACGATCGCACGCTTGAACGGAAACTCCAGCCGCGCCAGCGCGTAGCCCGCCGTGGTCGAGACGGCCAGCACCCCGAGCGTCATCCCCAGCGCCACGATGGCCGAGTTGAGAAACCACATCGGCGTCTGCCCGAAGCTGAAGAGTGCGGCGTAATTCCCGGCGGTGAAGGGCACGGGGATCAGCCCGAAGGCGGTGGTGGACGTGGTGCGCGCCAGCAACTCGTTGGGCTGGAACGAGAGCGAGATCATCCAGAGCGTCGGGATCAGCCACAGGAAGGCCGGGATCGACAGCGCGGTGATCAGCCAGTAATAGCCGCGGTTCATCGCTCGCCCTCCTCGCGGCCGAGGATGAACTGCACCAGCGAAAACGCCCCCATGATGAGGAACAGGACCACCGCCATGGCGCTCGCGCGGCCCAACTCGCTGTCGCGGAACGCGGTCTGGTAGATGTAGCGCACCAGCACCTGCGTGCTGTCGTTGGGTCCGCCCTGCGTCATCAGGTGCGACTGCCCGAAGACCTGGAAATGCAGGATGATCTGCAGCACGATCACCAGCGTGATCGTCCGCTTCAGGTTCGGCAGGGTGATGTACCAGAAGGCGCGGATGCCGCGCGCGTTGTCGATGGCCGCGGCCTCGTAGATGTCCCTCGAGATGTCCTGGATACCTGCGAGAAACAGGATCATCGCGATCCCCAGCGACCACCAGATCGTGGTGATGACGATGGCCGCCATGGCAAGCTGCTGGTCGGTCAGCCACACGATGGGCGAGCCGCCAAGCGCCTGCGCCACATTCGCGATGAGCCCCTGCCGGGGCGAGAACATGATCTGCCAGATCAGCGTGACCACCGTCACCGACAGCACCTGGCTGAGGAAAAACACCGTGCGCAGCACGGCCTTGGCCCGCGTCTCGCCGTCCAGCGCCGCGGCAAGGATCAGCGCGGTGAGCGTGACGCCCGGCACCGCCAGCGCGACGAAGGTGATCGTGTTGCCGACCGTGGGCCAGAACCGACGGTCATACCAGCGCCCGCCCTCGCCCGGATGAAAGCCGGGCATCAGGAAGAAGAGCGCCCCCGCGATGCCCAGCGCCAGCGCCGTGGCCCTGGTCAGCCGCCCGGCGCGATATCCGAAAAAGGCCAGCCCGATCCCGAGGACACCACCGGTTTGCATGACCGGGCTGGCAAAGGGGCCCCATTCGATGTTCCGCCCCCAAAGGGTGCGGATGTAATTCTCGGCCCCGATGAACTCGCGCGCATCGGGGTTGAAGGCGACGGCAAGCAGGTTCCAGTCGTGCAGGCTGATCCAGACGCCGCTGGCGAACGGATAGACAAGGAACGCGCCATAGACAGCGAGGAACGGCAGAAGCAGCACCGCCGCCGCCTGCCCCTCGCTCAATCCTCGCGCCTTGCGCTTGCCGTTCGCCACGTGGATCGCCCTCCCAAACGGTCCGATTCCCCGGTCATTCTGGCTTGTGATAAAAATATTAGCAATATTTATTAGCAGCACCCCCGCGACACGCGGGCCAGGCTTTGCGAGGGCGCATGGACGACGCGGACGACAGGACCCAGGGCCGGGTCACGATGAAGGAGGTCGCGCTTCAGGCGGGCGTGTCGCAATCCACGGTCTCCTTCGTGCTGAACGGCAACGAGGACATGCGCATCAGCGCGGAAACCCGCCGCCGCGTGCTCAAGGCCGTGGCCGACCTGGGCTACCGCCCGCGCGGCGCGGGGCGCCCGGCCAAGGGCTCGGGCAGCCGCGTGATCGGCGTCATGGTCGACGAGATCGCCACCAGCCCCTTCGCCGCGATCTCGATCGAGGGCCTGCAGGAAGAGGCGTGGAAAGCCGGCGTGCTGGCCGAGGTGGTGATGACCGGCGGCGACCGCGGATACGAGGCCGCCGTGCTGCGCAAATGGGCCGCCGACCGGGTCGAGGGGGTGATCTACGCCTCGATCCTGACACGGCGGGTGACCCCGCCCGACGCGCTGTCACGCCACCGTGCCGTTCTGCTCAACTGCTACGACGGCGAGGGGCGTTTCGCCTCGGTCGTGCCCGCCGAGCGCCGCGGCGGCGAGGCCGCGACACGCGCCCTGCTGGACGCCGGGCACCGGCGCATCGCCTTCATCGCGGGCGAGCCCTGGATGGACGCCTCCGACCAGCGGATGGAGGGCTACGAGCGCGCGCTGCGCGCGGCAGACCTCACCATCGACCCGTCCCTTATCGAGGCCGGCAACTTCCTGCCCTCGGGCGGCCATGCCGCCACCCACAGGCTGCTCGACCGCACAAGGCCCGACGCGATCTTCTGCGCCAACGACCTGATGGCGGTGGGCTGCTACGAGGCGCTCAAGGAACGCGGCGAGCGCGTGGGCGAGACCATCGGCGTGATGGGCTACGACGACCAGGAAATCGCCCAGCACCTGAACCCGCCGCTCTCCACCGTGCTGCTGCCGCACCGCGAAATGGGCCAGTGGTGCGCCGCGCGCATCCTGTCGGGCGAGGAAACGCCGGTCGCGGCCCGGCTGGAATGCCCGCCGGTCCTGCGCCGCTCGCACCTGCGCCGCGCGCAAGACGCCTGACAAACGAAACGGCCCGAGGGTTCCCCCTCGGGCCGCCTGTCCGCGTTTCCAGGACAGGGCACGCGCACGCGCCCCGCCCTCCTGTCCTGACGCGATCAGAACAGGTCGTTCTCCATAACCTTCGTCCAGGCCGCCGCGAAGTCGCGCACGAACTTCTCGGGCGCGTCGTCCTGGGCATAGACCTCGGCATAGGCGCGCAGGATCGAGTTCGACCCGAACACGAGGTCCACGCGGGTGGCCGTCCACTTCACATCGCCCGTCTTGCGGTCGGTGATCTCGTAGAGGTTCGAGCCCTTCGGCACCCACTTGTAGGCCATGTCGGTCAGGTTGACGAAGAAGTCGGTCGTCAGCGCGCCCGCACGGTCGGTGAAGACGCCATGCGCCGCCCCGCCGTGGTTGGCCCCCATCGCCCGCATCCCGCCGAGCAGGACGGTCATCTCCGGCCCGGTCAGGCCCAGAAGCTGCGCCCGGTCGAGCATCAGCTCTTCGGCGGCGACAGCGTAGTCCTGCTTCATCCAGTTGCGGAACCCGTCGGCCAGCGGCTCGAGCACCGAGAAGCTCTCGGCGTCGGTCTGCTCCGCCGAGGCATCCCCGCGGCCCGGCGTGAAGGGCACCTCGATCTCGAAGCCCGCGGCCTTGGCCGCCTGCTCGACACCCACGTTACCGGCCAGCACGATCGTGTCGGCCACCGAGGCGCCGTGCTTGGCCGCCAGCGGCTCCAGCACCGACAGCACCGAGGCCAGCCGCGCCGGTTCGTTGCCCTCCCAATCCTTCTGGGGGGCAAGCCGGATGCGCGCGCCGTTGGCCCCGCCGCGCAGGTCCGACTGGCGGAAGGTGCGGGCGCTGTCCCACGACGTCGCCACCATGTCGGCGACCGACAGGCCGGAGGCCGCGATATCGGCCTTGAGCGCCGCCACGTCGTAGCTGGTCGAACCGGCCGGGATCGGGTCCTGCCAGATCAGGTCTTCGGCAGGGGCGTCCGGGCCGATGTAGCGGGTCCGGGGGCCGAGGTCGCGGTGGGTCAGCTTGAACCAGGCGCGCGCGAAGCAATCGTCGAAATAGGCCGGGTCGGCCATGAATTTCTGGCAGATCGCGTTATAGGCCGGGTCCATCTTCATCGCCATGTCGGCGTCCGTCATCATCGGCATGACGCGCTTGGTCGGATCGGTGGGATCGACCGGCATGTCCTCTTCCTTGATGTCGATCGGGCGCCACTGCCACGCCCCCGCGGGCGACTTGGTCAGTTCCCACTCGTAGCCGAACAGGAGCTTGAAATACCCCATGTCCCACTTGGTCGGGTGGGTCGTCCACGCCCCCTCGATGCCGCTCGTCACGGCGTTGGTGGCCTTGCCGTCCAAATGCGGGTTGAGCCAGCCGAAGCCCTGGTTCTCGATCTCGCCCGCCTCGGGCTCGGCGCCCAGCGCACCGGCGTCGCCGTTGCCATGCGCCTTGCCGACGGTGTGGCCGCCGCAGGTCAGCGCCGCGGTTTCCTCGTCATCCATCGCCATCCGCGCGAAGGTCTCGCGCACCTGGCCCGCGGTCGCCAGCGGGTCGGGCTGGCCGTTCACGCCCTCGGGGTTCACGTAGATCAGGCCCATCTGCACGGCGGCCAGCGGGTTCTCCATCGTGCCGGGCTTCATCACGTCTTCGTAACGGGTGTCGGAGGGCGCGAGCCACTCCATCTCGGCGCCCCAGTAGGTGTCCTTCTCGGGGTGCCAGATGTCTTCGCGCCCGAAGGAGAAGCCATAGGTCTTCAGGCCCATGTCCTCGTAGGCCATGTTGCCCGCGAGCAGGATCAGGTCGGCCCAGCTGAGCGCGTTGCCGTACTTCTTCTTGACCGGCCACAGCAGGCGGCGGGCCTTGTCGAGGTTGCCGTTGTCGGGCCAGCTGTTGAGCGGTGCGAAGCGGATGTTGCCATGCCCGCCGCCGCCACGGCCATCGGCCAGGCGGTAGGAGCCGGCGGAGTGCCAGGCGAGGCGGATCATCAAGCCGCCGTAATGGCCCCAGTCGGCCGGCCACCAGTCCTGGCTGTCGGTCATCAGCGCCTTGACGTCGGCCTTCACGGCCTCGAAATCGAGGCCCTTGACCGCGTCGCGGTAGTCGAAGTCGGGCCCAAGCGGCGACACCTTGGTGTCATGCTGGTGCAGGATGTCGAGCTTCAGCGTCTTGGGCCACCAGGAGGCCACATCCTGCTCCGCCGTGGTGATCGCGCCATGCATCACCGGGCATTTGCCCATGGCCTTGTCATCTCCGTCCATCATCGTCTCTCTCCCGTGCAAGCGGCTGTGTCATGTGAAAGGCGTTTCCAACGGGGTATCGCCGATAGCCGATTCCCCGCACCTTGGAATCGTTCTAGCAAACCCGGAGCATCAGGATAAGTTGAATCTCCTGATTTCTCCGATAAGATCATCTTATGACAAACGTCACCCTCAAGCAGCTTCGCTATGTCGATGCGCTGGCCCGTCACGGCCATTTCGGCCGCGCCGCGGAGGCCTGCGCGGTGACCCAGCCCGCGCTGTCCATGCAGATCAGGGAGTTGGAAGCCTCGCTCGACGCGCGGCTCTTCGAACGGGGCGCGCGGCAGGTCCGGCTGACGGGGCTCGGAGAGGAGATCGCGGCCCGCGCCCGCGACATCCTGCGCGCCGTGGACGAGCTCGAGGACCTCGCCCGTACCCGCCGCGACGGGCCGGGCGGGCGGCTGCGCCTCGGCGTGATCCCGACCATCGCGCCGTATCTCCTGCCACGGATGATCCGCGACCTGACCACGCGCTACCCGGGCGTCGACCTGCAGGTGCGCGAGACCCAGACCGAGCGGCTTATCGCCGAACTGCTGGAGGGCCGGCTCGACACCGCCGTCGTGGCGCTGCCCGTCTCGGAACCCATGCTCGAGGAGGTGGCGCTCTTCTCCGAGGGGTTCGTGCTTGTCCGCCCCGAGGCCGAGGCCGCGGCCCCTGTCCCCGCGCCCGAGGCGCTGCCGGACATGCAGCTTCTGCTGCTGGAAGAAGGGCATTGCTTCCGTGACCAGGCGCTCGAGGTCTGCGGCTTGCACAGGTCCGGCCCGCGGGCGGGCCTCGACGGCTCGTCGCTTTCGACGCTGGTGCAGATGGTGGGGGCGGGCATCGGCGTCACGCTGATCCCCGAGATGGCCGTGGGGGTCGAGACGCGCGGGGCGCCCGTGGCGATCCAGCGCTTCGACACGGGGCGGCCGGTGCGGACAGTGGGCATGATCTGGCGGCGGACGAGCCCGCTCGCCCCGGACCTGCGCGAACTGGCCGAGGTGGTGCGCCACTCCGC
>CBFIFZ010000022.1:0-22430 GCA_965661995.1 Roseicyclus sp. | reverse complement strand
CACGATGCGGCCCGTGACATGGGGCAGAAGCGCGGGCGGCACGCCCGTGGTCTTGCCCGCCCCCGGCGGGGCCTGCAGCACGGCGCGGCCTTGGGCCGCCAGCGCCGCGACGAGGGCGGGCAGGATATCGTCGATGGGCAGGGCCAAGGTGCGGTCAGTCTCGTCTCACGATCCGGATCGGCCCAAGGAGAGACGTCGCCTCGACCTCCGTCAACACGAAAGCGCCATCGACCTCGGTGAAGTGGGCGGTGAAGGGAAACCGCTGCCGCTCGGCAAGGTCTTCGGGCGGAAAGCCCGCGAGGCGTGTGTAGCGACCGCGGCACGACGCCGAGCCGCCTGCCGGGTCCACGGACAATTCCGAGCGCCGCGCGCCGTCGTAGACGGGCAGGGTGAAGCCGCAGATCTCGGAAACCGCCCCGCCGCGCGCCAGCCGCCACAGCGCCGAGAGCGGGTCGGCGTGTCCTCGCGCCTGCGCGGGCGGAACGGCCTCGGGTCCCGGTGCGGGCTCCTGCCGGGCAATGTCGGGCAGGCCACCGTGGAAGCGCATGTCCACGCGAGTGGCGCGTCGCCCGGTGTCGATATCCTCGACATAACGCAGCGGGCGCGGCATGCCGCCGTCCCATAGCCCCTCGGCCTGCATCGAGAAGCGGACCCTTGCGACTGCAGCCAGAAGTCCGGTCGAGCGTACCTGCCCGGCCAGCGCGTAGGCCGTGCCGTCATCGCGCGCGACCAGCGTGATCTCGGCCACGCGCAGCGACCGCAGAAGCACGTCGAACTGGCTGCGTTCCTCGGCGCGGCCCGTGGCGGGCAGGGACATGGCAAGGGCGCAGGCAAGCGACAGGAGCAGGGGGCGCGGCATCGGACCTCGGCGCGGGCACTGGACAGCCCCGGTCGGGCCGGGGCAGATAGCGGGACCGGCATGGCACGACAGCCCGCTTGCGCCGGAGCATAGGCAGGAAAGACGACCCTTCCATGACGGATGCCGCGCCACAGGACGACCTTTCCGCCCGCATCCTCGCGGGTGACCGCCGGGCATTGGCCCGCGCCGTGACGCTGGTGGAAAGCACGCGGCCCGATCACCGCGCGCAGGCGACGGCCCTGATCGACGGCTTGCGCGGCCATGGGCGGCAGGCGCTGCGCATCGGCCTGTCCGGCACGCCGGGCGTCGGCAAGTCCACCTTCATCGAGGCCTTCGGCATGGCGCTGGTTGAGGCCGGGCTGAAGGTCGCCGTCCTGGCAGTCGATCCCTCGTCCTCGCGCTCGGGCGGGTCCATCCTTGGGGACAAGACCCGGATGGAGCGCCTCAGCCGCGAGCGCGCGGCCTTCATCCGGCCCTCGCCGTCCTCCTCGCACCTGGGCGGCGTCGCGCGTCGCACGCGCGAGGCGGTGGCGCTCTGCGAGGCGGCGGGGTTCGACGTGGTGCTGGTCGAGACGGTGGGCGTCGGCCAGTCCGAGACCATGGTCGCCGAGATGTGCGATCTGTTCGTGCTGCTGCTGGCACCCGCGGGCGGCGACGAGTTGCAGGGCGTCAAACGCGGGATCATGGAGATCGCCGACCTGATCCTCGTCAACAAGGCCGATGGCGACCTGAAACCGGCGGCGACCCGCACCGTGGCCGATTACGCGGGCGCGTTGCGCCTGCTCCGGAAACGCCCGCAGGACCCCGAGGGGTTCCCCAAGGCGCTGCCGGTTTCGGCGGTGACAGGTGACGGTCTGGAGGGCGCCTGGGACGAGATGCAGACGCTTGCGCGCTGGCGCAAGGATCATGGATGGTGGGAGCGCCGCCGTGCCGAGCAGGCGGCGCACTGGTTCGAGGAAGAGGTCCGCGCGGGGCTCTTGTCGCGGCTCAGGACCGATCCCGCGATCCGAACGGCCATGGCCGAGATGGCCGAGAGCGTCGCGGGCGGGCACCTGACGCCCGATGCGGCGGCGGCGGACATGCTGGCGCGGTTGCGGCGATAGGCGGCGTCTAGCCGAAGAGCCGGTCGCCCTGTTCGTCGATCAGCTGCTTGGCCTTGCGGATGGAGAAGGCCTCGGCCTCTTCGGCATCGGCGATCTGGTCGGCGCGGATCATCTGGTGGGTCTTGGTCTCGCCACCGATCTCCTTCTCGATCCGCGCAGACAGGCGATAGCCGCCGCTCCCCGATTGCGGTTCGGGAAAGATGCGGAACTCCTTGTAGACCTCCGGCTCCTTCGCGGGCTTGCCGCCGCCGAAAAGCTTCGAGAAGAGGGACATGGGTGTCTCCGGGTTGGTCGCTTTCGCCGAAGGTAACGGCCCTTGGCCGTTGGGGAAAGAGCAGCGGGTCAACCGCGCGCGGGACGGCCTACCGTCAGCTTGAGCAGCAGAAGAAGCCATGGCAGCCCGTGCATCGTGAGATCGAAGATGTCGATGGGCTGGGTCAGGGTGCCTGCCGCGAGCATCTTGAGCTTCTCCCATATATGCGGCTCGGGCACGAAAGGGGCGAGGCCCAGCGTGAGGCTGGCGATCACCAGCACGCTCAGCGGCAGCGCGTTGAGAAGGTGGCGGAGGGCGGTCATCGGTCAGGTCTCGCAGGGTGGGCGTCGCCGCCCACCGCGCCGGTGTGGTGGGCAGGATTGCCCACCCTACTGGTCGAGGAAACTCCGCAGCTTGCGGCTGCGGCTCGGGTGCTTGAGCTTGCGCAGCGCCTTGGCCTCGATCTGGCGGATGCGTTCGCGGGTCACGCTGAACTGCTGGCCCACTTCCTCGAGCGTGTGGTCGGTGTTCATCCCGATGCCGAAGCGCATGCGCAGCACGCGTTCCTCGCGCGGGGTGAGCGAGGCCAGAACCCGCGTCGTCGTCTCTTTCAGGTTCTCCTGAATGGCCGAATCCAGCGGCAGGACGGCGTTCTTGTCCTCGATGAAATCGCCCAGCTGGCTGTCTTCCTCGTCTCCGATGGGCGTCTCGAGGCTGATCGGCTCCTTGGCGATCTTCATCACCTTGCGGACCTTCTCGAGCGGCATCTGCAGCTTCTCGGCCAGCTCTTCCGGCGTCGGCTCGCGGCCGATCTCGTGCAGCATCTGTCGGCCCGTGCGCACCAGCTTGTTGATCGTCTCGATCATGTGGACCGGGATACGGATCGTGCGCGCCTGATCCGCGATGGAGCGGGTGATCGCCTGCCGGATCCACCATGTCGCGTAGGTCGAGAACTTGTAGCCGCGGCGGTATTCGAACTTGTCCACGGCCTTCATCAGGCCGATGTTGCCTTCCTGGATCAGATCGAGGAACTGAAGCCCGCGGTTGGTGTATTTCTTGGCGATGGAGATCACGAGGCGCAGGTTCGCCTCGACCATTTCCTTCTTGGCCTGGCGGGCCTCTTTCTCGCCCTTCTGGACCTGGTTCACGATCCGGCGAAACTCGGAGATGTCGAGGCCGACATACTGGCCGACCTGCGCCATGTCGTTGCGCAGCTCTTCGACCTTGTCGCGCGAACGCTCCATCAGCGCCTGCCAGCCGCGGCCGGATTTCTCGCTCATCTTCTCGACCCAGTTGGGGTCGAGCTCGTGGCCACGGTATTCGTCGATGAACTCGCGGCGGTTGATGCGCGCCTGGTCGGCCAGCTTCACCATGCCACTGTCGATCGACATGATCCGGCGGTTGATCCCGTAAAGCTGGTCGATCAGCGCCTCGATCCGGTTGTTGTGCAGGTGCAGCTCGTTCACCAGCTCGACGATCTCGGAGCGCAGCTTTTGATAGGTGGCCTCTTCCTTGGCGGAAAAGCTGCTGTCCTCGTTCAGCGTGGCCGAGATGCGCTTGTCCTGCATCTCCGCCAGCATGGTGTAATCCGACGCGATCCGGTCCAGCGTCTCGAGAACGCGGGGCTTCAGCGCCGCCTCCATCGCCGCGAGGCTCATGTTGGCCTGGTCGTCGTCCTCGTCGTCGTCGTCGCGTGCAATCGGGTTTCCGTCGGCGTCGAGCTCGGGCTCGTCGGAGTCCTTCTTCGCGGGCTCGGCATTCGCATTGGCGACGGGAGCGACCACGGGCTCGTCCTCGTCTTCGCCCATCGCGCGCCCGAAGGTCGCGTCGAGGTCGATCACGTCGCGGAGCAGGATGTCCTCGTCGAGAAGTTCGTCGCGCCAGATCGTGATCGCCTGGAAGGTCAGCGGGCTTTCGCAAAGCCCCGCGATCATCGTGTTCCGGCCCGCCTCGATCCGCTTGGCGATGGCAATCTCGCCCTCGCGGGAGAGCAGTTCGACTGAGCCCATCTCGCGCAGGTACATGCGCACCGGGTCGTCGGTGCGGTCCAGCTTCTCGGTCTCGGTATGGGCGACGGTCACCTCGCGCGAGGTCGAGGTCTCGACAACTTCGGTCGAGCCCTTCTGCCCGTCGCCGTCTTCCTCGGCCTCGTCATCCTCGATGACGTTGATGCCCATTTCGGAGAGCATCGACATCACGTCTTCGATCTGTTCCGAGGACACCTGGTCGGGGGGCAGGACCGTATTGAGCTGGTCATAGGTGATGTAGCCCCGGGCCCGTGCTTCGGCGATCATCTTCTTGACGGCAGCCTGGCTCATGTCGAGCCCGATCTCCGGCTCGTCACCGTCCTGCTGCTTGCGATCGTCGGTGTCCTTGGCCATGGGCAACTGTCCTTTGGCGTAGCGTGGCGAGGGGGCAACCGGGGTGTGACCCCGAGTCGAACCTTTGCGTCTGCAATTTATGTAGCGCGAATCACTGATTCGCATAGGGCGCTTAGCGGCTTTTCTTCTCCCAGACGCGCGCCTCTATCAAGGCACGCAACCCTTGCGACAGCGCCGTTGTGTCTTCGCTGACGGTTCCGGTCGCGTCGCTGCCCGATGGAAGGCCCGCCGTGATCCGGCGCTGCACGGCATGGTTCAGGCGGCGGACAAGACGGGGATCGCCCTCCTGGGTGGCTTCCAGGTCTTCCAGCGCCTCGGACATCTCGGCCTCGAGCGCGCGGGCGGCGTGGTACTTGGCAAACTCCTCGGTCAGGGTCGTCACGGCCTTTTCCGGTGCGGGAGGCCCGTGAAGGATCGGCGTTATGCGCAGATGGGCCATGCCCATGAGGCTTTCAAGGGCCGCACCGAGGCCGCGGTTGGCGCAGGCCTGCGTCACGTTCTCCGCATCGGTCGCCTCGGTCCCGAGCAGAAGGTCGGCCAGCGCCGCATGATCGGGGTGGCGTGGCCTGAGCCGGTCGAGGTCGCTCTCGAACCGGTCGACCAACTCGGGGTAACGGCAGAGCGTGGCAAGGATCAGCGTGACCCGCAGGTCATCGGCGGTCAGCGCGCCGGACCCCAACGCCGAACTTCGCGTTTCGGCCAGCGGGGCCTGCGCCTCGGCGAAACCGCGGCCCCGTGGGCCGGTCCATCGGCCACGCCCCGGCGTTTGTGACGGACGGAAAAGGGCGCGGCGCATCTCGGCCAGGGCCTCGCCGTAGTGGCGCATGAGGCCCTTGTCGGGAATGCGCGAGATCGCCTGCCGCAGGCTGCGGTCGAGCGCCGCGCGCCGCTCGGGCGTGTCGAAGACATGGCCTTCCGTCTCGCGCCGCCAGAGCATCCGCACCAGTGGTTCCGCGCCCTCCAGCAACGCGCGCATCGCCTCGGGGCCCTTGGCCTTCAGCAGGTCGTCGGGGTCCTGCCCCTCGGGCAGGATGCAGAAGCGCAGCGTCTTGCCCGCATCGAGCATGGGGAGCGCGAGGTCGACCAGCCGCATCGCGGCGCGCAGACCGGCGGTATCGCCGTCGAGCGCGATGATCGGCTCGTCCGCGATGCGCCACAACAGCCGCAGCTGATCTTCGGTGATCGCCGTACCCAGGGGCGCCACCGCCGCCTCGAAACCTGCGCGCACCAGCGCGATCACGTCCATGTAGCCTTCGGCCACGATAAGCGGCTGGCCCTTTCCGGCCGCTTCGCGCGCGGGGCCGTGGTTGTAGAGCGTGCGCCCCTTGTCGAAGAGCGGCGTCTCGGGCGAGTTCAGGTATTTGGCGTTGTCGTTCGGGTCCATCGCCCGCCCGCCGAAACCGATGCAGCGCCCGCGCGGGTCGCGGATCGGGAACATGATCCGCCCGCGGAAGGTGTCATAGGGATTGCCGCCCTTCTGGCTTGGCTTGGCCAGACCGGCCTCGAGCAGCAGCTCGTCGGCAAAACCCTTGGCCTTGAGCGCATCCCACAAACCCTGCCACGCAACCGGCGCGAAGCCGATCTCGAACCGGTCGAGCGTCGCCGGGTCTAGGCCACGGCGGTCGAGATACGCGCGCGCCTCGGACGCGCCTTGTGTCTTCAGCTGCAGGCGGAAATGCGCGACCGCGGCCTCGGTCGCGCGGGCCAGTTCCGTGTTGCGGTCGGCCTTTTGCGCGGCCTGCGGATCGCGGGCCGGCATCTGCATTCCCGCTTCGCGGGCGAGGACCTCGATCGCTTCCATGAAGCCGACATTCTCGGTCTCCTGCACGAAGCTGATCGCGTCGCCCTTCGCGTGGCAGCCGAAGCAGTAGTAGAAGCCCTTGCGGTCATCGACGTGGAAGCTGGCCGTCTTTTCCTGGTGAAAGGGGCAGGGTGCCCAAAGGTCGCCTTTGGCCTGGTTCGACTTGCGCGTGTCCCAGATCACCTTGCGGCCTGCGACCTGGGAGATCGAGACGCGGCTACGCAGTTCGTCGAGGAATCCGGGGGGCAGGCTCATCCCTGCAATATCGGGGGGCGAGAGGGACCTGTCCAGCGGGGCGCGCGCGAAAGCGGGGGATAGTCTGGGGATGAAACGCCCCGCATCGTTCGCGGTTTCGTCCCAATCCCGTCAAACTCTCCCGGCATTGTTTCCTCCGACCGGGTGGAGCTATCGAAATGTGGGCGGCGTTACAGGCCTTCTGGACAAGCGAATTGGGTGCAGCCTCGACGCGCAAGGGCTTCCTTGTCGCCGCGGCGTTCGGTGTCGTGGGGATGTCGGCCTATCTCATGGCATATGGCGACCAGCGCCCACAGCGGGCCGCCGTCCCCACCGCGGACGAAATCGTGTTGGCACGCCTGACCAGCGGGCAGGTCCGCACCTTCGATCCGCGCACGGTCGAGCGGAGACTGGTGCTTTTCTCGGACCCGGCCGAGTTCACCGACGTGCAGCTTCGCAACGCGCATCGCACGTGGTCGCGCCGCGCCGAGGACAGGTCCTACGGCGAACGTGAGCTTGCCGCCGACATGGCCGTGATCATCGAGGCCGCGATGGAGCTGAGGGGCGTCAGCCCCCACACCGACATCTGACCTCAGAGCGCCCCGCGCGCCGCCACTGCGCGCATGGCGCGGGTCAACTCGTGGACCGCCGTGGCGGCCATCGAACGGAAGACGAGGATCTCGAACCGGTTGCCGTCCGGATGAAGGATCAGCGCCGACATGTGTCCCACGAGCGTGCGCCGCGCGGCTCCGGGCGGGCAGGCGGCGGGCGAGAGGTTCACGGGCACCCAGCGCGCCAGCACATCGCGCGCGCCCGGGCCTTCGAGCACCAGATGGGTCCATGCGTCGGACTGGTCCGTCAGCGCCGCATGGGCGGCAAGCGCTGCGTCGGGTTCGACGCCCATCAGGAACGCCTGGTCGAGACCGCTCCACGCGATGCGCAGCTCTCCGGCCCTCAGCAGGGTGCCGGGCTCGGGGAACGGCACGCCGTGCGCCTTTTCCAGCGCCTTCGACAGCGCCGTGCCCTTGCCGCGGTAGGGCATCACGGCCCAGATCGGGCCCATCGGTGCCTCGGTCAGGTTCACGCCACCGGCCTCGACCGGGGTCAGGCCACGGGCGGGGGATTTCGCGATCAGGTCAGCCACGGGCGCGCCCTCCGTCCGGGTCGAAGAAGACCGGGTTCACAACCTCTACCCGCGTTTTCACCTTGCGCAGATGATCGACCATCTCGATCTCGTGCCCCTCGCAGTCCGGCCCGTGCCGCAGGAACCCAAGCCCGATCATCTGCCCCAGCGTCGGCGAATACCCGACCGAGGTGACATAGCCCTGGTCATGCACGCGGCTGTGCGGGTCGCCATCCTTGAAGAGCCGCGCACCGGCGGTCAGCTTGCCGTCCGGGTCTACGGGCCTCAAACCCACCAGCCGCTCGCGGTCAGGCTCCAGCAGGCCGGGCCGCGCGGCGGCTGTCTTGCCGATGAAATCCTTTTTCGCCGAAAGCATCCGCTGCATCCCGATGTCGTAGGCCGTGACGCGACCGTGGATTTCGGAATGGGTGATGAAGCCCTTCTCGATCCTTAGAACGTTGAGCGCTTCCATCCCGTAGGCTCCGCCCCCCAGCGCCTCGGCACGGGCCACGAGATCGCGGTACAGCGCATCGCCGTAGCGCGCGGGCACTGCGACCTCGTAGGCGTGTTCGCCGGAGAAGGAGATGCGGAAGAGCCGTCCGGCTACCCCGTGAACCTTTACCGTGCCGCAGCCCATGAAGGGGAAGCTTTCGTCATCGACCGGCTGGTCGAGCACCCCGTTCAACAGCTCCCGCGCCAGCGGCCCCGCGACCGAGAATTGCGCCCATTGCTCCGTCGCCGAGATGATCCGCACGTCCAGATCGGGCCTGAGGCCCTGCGACACGAACTCCAGGTGCGCCATCACCTGGCCCGCGGCAGCCGTGGTGGTGGTCATCACGTAGTGATGCTCGCCCAGTCGCGCGGTGGTGCCGTCGTCCATGACGTGGCCATCCTCGCGCAGCATGAGGCCATAGCGCGCGCGCCCGACCTTCAGCGTCGAGAACATGTTGGTATAGACGAAATCGAGGAAGGCACCGGCATCCGGCCCCTGGATGTCGATCTTGCCCAGCGTCGAGACATCCACGACGCCCACGGCGTTCCGCACCATGGCGACCTCTCGGTCGCAGGCCTCGCGCCAGGTCTTTTCGCCGGGCGCCGGGAAATAGGAGGGGCGGAACCACAGCCCCGCCTCGATCATGGGCGCGCCTCGGCCGCGCGCCGCCGCATCGCTGGTCGTGCGCCGTTCGGGCGCGAAGCCATGCCCCTCGGCAAAGGCCCCCATCGCGCCCATGGTCACCGGGATGAAGGGCGGGCGATAGGTGGTCGTTCCCGTCTCGGGAATGCCGCGCCCCGTGCTGTCGGCCAGCAGCGCCAGCGCGTTGATGTTGGAGCTTTTGCCCTGGTCCGGCGCCATCCCTTGCGTCGTGTAGCGCTTCATGTGCTCGACCGAGGCGTAACCCTCTGCCGCGGCCAGCTTCACGTCCTTGGTCGTGACGTCATTGGCAAAGTCGAGCCAGGCCCGCCCCTTGCCCTCGACATACCAGAGCGCCTGGGTCCGGCCCGGATCATCCTCGGCCTCGGGCAGGCTGACGCCACGGGGCGCGCGAAGCCCCAGCGCCTTCAGCGCGGCCTTGCCAGCCTCGAAGCCTTCGCTCAGGCAGGCTGCCGTCGACATCGCCCCGTTGCAGGCGCCCGCGGGCGTAAGCCCCGGCACGGCACCCGGCGCGGGCAGGAACATCTTGCTCTCCGCATCCCAGACGGGCCGTGCGCCAAGGTGACAGGTCAGGTGCACCGCCGGGTTCCAGCCGCCCGACATGGCGAGGCAATCGGTGATCAGCGTATCGGTCCGGCTGCCCGCGCGATAGGTGATCTGGCTCAGCCCCTGCCGCCCCTTGGTGCCGATGACCTGCCCGCCCTCGATCAGGCGGTAATCGCCTCGCGCGCTCACGCCCGTGCGGCTGTCGATCACGGCTGCGACCTTGACGCCCGCATCCTGCAGTTCGACCGCCGTGCGATGCGCGTCGTCGTTCGTGGCGAAGATCGTCACATTGCGCCCCGGCGCCACGCCGTAGCGGTTGAGGTAGGTCCGCACCGCGCCCGCCAGCATGATGCCGGGGCGGTCGTTCATCGGGAAGGCGATGGGCCGCTCATGCGCGCCCGCGGCCAGAACCGCCTGTCGCGCGCGGATGCGCCAGAAGCATTCCGGCGGCAGGTCGTCGGCAGGCGCGACATGGCGCGCCACGCGCTCCAGCGCGCCATAGCTGCCGTCGTCATAGGCGCCGGTCACCGCGGTGCGGGTCATCACCCGGACGCGGCCCGTCGCCAGAAGCTCTTTCAGGATGTCCTCCACCCAATAGGCCGCGGGGGCGCCGTCGATCTCCTGCCCGTCCGACAGAAGCCGCCCGCCGACCTCGGGCGTTTCTTCTGCAAGAATGACATCCGCCCCGCCCTTGGCCGCGGTCAGCGCCGCCATCAGCCCGGCCGGGCCGCCGCCGATCACCAGCACGTCGCAGAAGGCAAAGGCTTTCTCATGCCGCTCGGGGCTGCCTTCCCGCGTGATCCGGCCAAGGCCCGCGGCGCGGCGGATCACCGGCTCGTAGAGCTTTTCCCAGAAGGCGCGCGGCCACATGAAGGTCTTGTAGTAGAACCCCGCGCTCAGGAACGGCCAGAGCGCATCGTTGATCGACAACAGGTCACGGTCGAGCGGCCCGATGCGGTTCTGGCTTTGCACCGTCAGCCCGTCGTAAATCTCCTGCACCGTGGCGCGGGTGTTGGGCGTCATCGCGGCGCCCTTGCCGACCTCCATCAGCGCGTTGGGCTCTTCGGACCCGGCGGTCAGCACGCCGCGTGGGCGGTGGTACTTGAAGGACCGGGCCATGAGCTTGACGCCCTTGCCCAGAAGCGCCGAGGCGACGGTGTCGCCCTTGTAGCCCGTGACCGCGCGGCCATCGAACTTGAAGGTGACCGGCTGGCTCCGGTCGATCAGCCCGCGCCCGTCAACCCGCATCGCGCATCTCCCGCGCCAGCGTTGCGCCGATGACCGCATGGGTCACGGTGTTGCGCTCCACCACCAGCCACGCCCCGCAGCCCGCGCCGTGAAACCAGAGCTCCCGCGTGTCGCCCGCCGGGTTCTCCCGCAGGTGGAGATAGTCGTTCCACGCCTCGGCCGGGGCATCCTCGGCGGGGCGGTCGAGATAGCTCGCGTGGCCCTTGGGGGTGAATTCCCGGAGATCGCGTGCGCCGCAGAGGGGGCAGGGGATTTGCATGAAGCTTCTCGATCTTTCTCTCGTGGCTGTCAGCGACCGCAGGCGCTGTCGGGCGCGCGGCTCAGGCGGTAGGTGGTGATCTCGCCGGGGATGTCGGCCAGCGTCGAGATCGGCATGCCCGGCGTGCAGGGCTGGGCCGATACGCGGGCGTCGGTCGTCTCGATCTCCACGGTCGCGTCGTCGGCCGACAGGATGCGGAAACTTCCGCCGTCGCAGGCGATGACGCAGCTGCCGTCAGGCGCGCAAAGCCCGAATTCCTCGAGCGCGGCACCCCCGACGCCGCGCCTCGCCGCGTGGCCTTGCCGTGCCATCACGGCGCGCAGCTCGACACGGGCCACGCCCTCGCGGGTCGCGTCGGGCGTGAAGTAGAGGGCGAGCGTTTCGACTACCTGATCGGGGTTTGCCGCCAGATGCGCGGCGTCAAATGCGGCGGCGTAGCAGCCACCGGGCGTCGCCATCGCGGGCAGAGGGGAGAGCGCCACCATCATGCTAATGCAGATTGTGTTGAGAGCCGGTGCCTTCTTCATCCATCAATCCCCTGCCGGTTTCGAAACGGTCGAGACGATAGCGCGCCGCGGCCTCGTGCGGGCGGTCGGTGGCGATCAGGTGGGCAAAGGTATGGCCCGAGCCGGGAACGGCCTTGAACCCGCCGTAGCACCAGCCGCAGTTCAGGTAGAGCCCGTCGATATGGGTCTTGTCGATGATCGGCGAGCCGTCGGGCGACATGTCCATGATCCCGCCCCAGCTGCGCAGCATCCGCGCCTTGCCGATCATCGGCATCAGCGTCATCCCCGCCTCGACCACGTGCTCGGCCATGGGCAGGTTCCCCCGCGCGGCATAGGACGGGTAGAAATCCAGATCGCCGCCGAAGACGAGGCCGCCCTTGTCGGACTGGCTGATGTAGAAATGACCCATGCCGTAGGTCACGACATGGTCGATGCAGGGCTTCAGCCCCTCGGTCACGAAGGCTTGCAACACGTGGCTTTCAATGGGCAGGCGCATCCCCGCCATTGCGGCCACCTGGCTCGAGCGGCCCGCGACGACGATGCCCACCTTCTTGGCGCGGATCGCGCCGCGCGTGGTCTGCACGCCCTGCACGACGCCACCCTCGATGTCGATGCCCGTCACCTCGCAGTTCTGGATCAGGTCGACGCCGCGCTGATCGGCGGCCCGCGCATAGCCCCAGGCAACAGCATCATGCCGCGCCGTGCCGCCGCGTGGGTGGTAGAGGCCGCCGTAGATCGGAAAGCGCGTCTGTTCGTAGTCGAGATAGGGCAGCAGCTTGCGGCACCCCTCGCGGTCCAGCAGGATCGCGTCGTCGCCCTGGTTGACCATGGCGTTGCCGCGCCGCGCGTAGGCGTCGCGCTGGCCGTCGGAGTGGAACAGGTTGATGATCCCGCGCTGCGAATGCATCACGTTGTAGTTCAGCGCCTGTTCCATCCCCTCCCAGAGCTTCAGGGAATGCGAGTAGAACTCTGAATTGCCGGGCAACCCGTAATTCGCGCGCACGATCGTGGTGTTGCGCCCGATGTTGCCGCCGCCGAGATAGCCCTTTTCCAGCACCGCGATGTTGCGCAGCCCGTGCTCGCTGGCGAGATAGAAGGCGGTGGCGAGGCCATGGCCGCCGCCGCCGATGATGACGATGTCATAGGCATCCTTCGGGGCCGGGTCGCGCCAGGCGGGGCGCCAGCCGCGATTGCCCGTGATCCCTTGTGCCAGCACCTGCCAGCCTGAATAGCGCATGATGGTTCCTGTCGGTCGCCGGGGCGGGGTTTCGCGGCACTATCCAACGGCTGTCCGGTGAAGGAAAGCCTCGGCGCGACATCGCCTGTGTCGCAGGCGACGGATCAGCTGGTCTGTGCCGGGGGCACGGTGACGTTCGGGTTGAACGGCACCTGGCCTGCGTAACGAGGACGCGTGAAGGTGAAGTTCTCGAAGGTCAACAGGCTCACCCCGACGTCGAAGGCCGGACGGTAGGGAATGAAGGTTTCCACCAGCAGGATGCGCTCGGCATCTGCCATGATCGGCAGACGCCCCTCGAGATCGATCAGGTTGGCGGTGAAAAGGCGCGCCTCGCCGTTGGTCGCATAGGACCAGTCGACGGTGTAGGTGTCCGTATCGGCGTCGTACATGATCTGTGTCGCCCTCAGGCGCGCGTCGCCATGGTTGCGGACCATGTGCTCGAAGATGCGCGTCATCCCCTCGATGTCATAGGCGAAGATCGTGTTGGTCTGGCGCGACAGGATGTCGGCGACGGCATAGGTCGCCTTGATCGAGGTGTTGTAGGTGCGGAACGCGTCGAAGATCACGAAGCTGCCGATGAAGGCCCAGGCGAGGACAGGCGTGATGATCACGGCCTCCATCGCGACGGCGGCGGAGGTGTCTTTCCAGAAGCGGCGGAGCAGTCGGAATGCCATGTCGTCCTCCCTACTGCGGTTCGTTCACGAAAACCGAGGACGCGACGATATGCAGCCCCCCGGTGTCGTCTCGGACAAGGTTCAGACCGAAGCCGGAGAACGGAAGAATCCGGTCGACCACGGCGCATGTGCGGATCAGGATCAACTCGTTGTCCTGCCCATGCTGGAAGCCGTTGCTGGGCTGGATCGAAAGGTCGTTCCGGTCCACGCAGACGACATCGGGCGTCGGGATGTCATAGGTCTGCCGGTTCACGCGCGTCAGTTGCACCACCAGCACCTCGTCACAGCGCGGGATCGAGCCGGTATTGTCGCAGATCGCATCCTGCACATCCAGCGCGGTCAGCGGGCGCGGGTTGCCCGTCACCGGATCGGTGAGCGTCCGTACCAGCCGAAGCATGCGCACGGCCTCGTCGAGCGAGCGCTCCATCAGAACCTGGCGCGACAGGATCATGCCGGTCTCGAACGCCGCGACGAACAGCGTGATCACGACAGGGAACATGATCACGAACTCGATGGTCGAGGTCGCCCGTTCGTCCTTCGCGAACCTGCGGATATGGGAGATGAGGTGACCCAAGATATCTCTCGTTACTGGACCAGCCGAAGCTGGTTGATCGTACGTGCGATGGACGCGAAGGCGTTCGAGATGTCGAGGCCGTCCACGTCGTAGTAATGCGCATCGGACGAGGCGCAGTAGCGCATCACCTGCTGGCCGCGGGTCGGCGCTTCGAACGAGATCGAGAAGACCACGATGTCCCGCGCATGGGCCACGTCGCATATCCTGCGCAGCCGGCGGTCGCCCTCGTCGGCCCAGACATACTGATCGACGATGTCCCAGAATTCGAACTGGTTGCCCATGGCCTGGATCGTCGAGCGACGCCACCAGTTCACCGAGGAGTCCTGGTTGTCCTGCTCTTCCCATGAGTCGCGGTGGAACAGGTCTTCCTCGACCTCGCCGACGGGGATGTGGTGCCAGAGATCGGCATAGTCCAGGCGCACGGCGTCATTGTCGGCGCCGCCGTCGGGGTAGTTTCGCCATGTATCATGGTCCTCATGCCAGTAGAGGTCCCACTGGGCGTAGTAGACCGAGAAGTCCCCATCGTCGGGGTCGCGCCAGAACGGGCTTGGTCCGTCGCGGTATTGTTCGACGACATCGTATTGCTCGGTGTTCGCGCCATCCGTCATCAGCACCACGATCTTGAGCGTTTCCTCATCGGTGTAGGAGGCCGGGCGACCGACGAAATCGTCATGGACCAGCCCGGCGGAATTCAGCCCGCTCAGTGCCGGCCGCGCCAGCGGATCCAGCAGCGCCACGGCCCAGCGCATGCCGGCATCGATCGCCGTGGTGCCGCTTGGGTTGAAGCTGTTGATCAGCGCGTGGAGCTGGGTCTCGTTGTTGGACCAGGGAAGGATCGCGGCGTAGTCGTTCGTCGGGCAGCGCGGGTTCGAGATCGGGTCAGACCAATCGGACGAGACGATGTCGAAATGCGCCATCCGCTGGATCGGCACGCTCGGGTTCAGGCCCGAAACGGTGAAGTCGTCCCAGTAGAATCGCGAGCAGCGCGAATAGTTGTGCTCGTCCGTCAGCTGGAAGACCGAGCTGAGCGTGGTGCCCACGTTCACATGCCCGTTGTAGGGGATGATCGAGATCGAGACGAGCTGGTCGCCGCTGGGCGAGTTGTTGGCGCCCAGAACCGAGGTGACGAAATCGCGCGCTGCGGGCCGCAGGTCGCGGATGCGATAGGTTGGGTGTTCATCCATCGAGCCCGAGATGTCGAGCACCATGGAAACCTCGATGTTGCGGATGCGCTCTTCGGCGGCGCCCGCCGCGGGAGAGGTCATCACGCGTTGACCGAAGATCGCCATGAACAGGGTGCGCAGTTCCATCTCGGCCTGCGCCGTGACCCGGCGGAAGTTCACGCCCTCTTCCACCTGCACGGCAAGACGATAGTCGTTGAGCCCGGCGGTCTCGAAATAGCTTTCGACGACCAGGTTCGGATCGAGCGTCTGCGACAGCGACGCCGCGGCCAGGACGGCGCGGTCCAGCGTGTATTGCAACTGCGCGCGCTGTGTCTCGAACCGCATGATGTCGACAGCGATACCGCTCGCACCGATCATCAGCACGAAGACGATCGCGGCGAACACCGTCACCGTGCCGTCCTCGCGCCGGACGAACCGCTGCGGCAGGTGGCGCAGGCAGCGCTCGGCCAGGCTGCCGGTGTAGTCTGCTGTGCACATGTGGCGCATGGGCTCCATTCCGATCATCGGGGGCGGCGCACTGGCAGGCGCACGACCCCAAAGCCCCTGTTTCCATGGCACCAAGGCAAAAATGAGGCGATAGAGCGCTGGAATGACGTTGTTTATCAGCCGTTAACAGTTCTGTGCGTTCAGTCGTTAAGGGTTCCATGCACCATGCAGGGGTTGCATCGAAGGTGGCGACTGTGCCCTCGTCGGGTGCGAGTCATAGGGCCGGATGAACGGCCGGGAAAAAGGAAGGGAACTCCATATGAACGCCGCGACGGGTGAGCCTAGCTTTCGTCAGTCGGTCGATCTGATGTTCAACCGGGCGGTGGCGCTGATGCACCTGCCGCCTGGGCTCGAGGACAAGATCCGCGTCTGCAACGCAACCTACACGGTCCGCTTCGGGGTCCGGCTAAGGGGGGGTATCCAGACCTTCACCGGCTATCGCTCGGTCCATTCCGAGCATATGGAGCCCGTCAAGGGCGGCATCCGCTACGCCCCGACCGTCAACCAGGACGAGGTCGAGGCGCTGGCCGCGCTGATGACCTACAAATGCGCCCTGGTCGAAGCACCCTTCGGAGGGTCGAAGGGCGGCCTGTGCATTGACCCGCGCAAGTTCGATGAGGACGAGCTGGAAAAGATCACACGCCGTTTCGCCTACGAGCTGATCAAGCGCGACATGATCAACCCGGCCCAGAACGTGCCCGCCCCCGACATGGGAACGGGCGAGCGCGAGATGGCGATCATCGCCGATCAGTATGCCCGGATGAACACCACCGACATCAACGCCCGCGCCTGCGTGACCGGCAAGCCGCCCCATGCCGGCGGTATCCAGGGCCGCGTCGAGGCGACGGGCCGAGGTGTGCAATACGCCCTGCAGGAGTTCTTTCGACACCCCGAGGACGTGGCCAAGGCCAACCTCGGCGGCTCGCTCGATGGCAAGCGGGTGATCGTGCAGGGCCTCGGCAACGTGGGCTATCACGCCGCCCTGTTCCTCAGCACCGAGGATGGCTGCAAGATCACCCACGTGATCGAGCGTGACGGCGCCGTCGAGAACCCCGAGGGGCTCGATATCGCGGGCCTTCGGGACTGGATCGTGCGGCACGGCGGGGTGAAGGATTGCCCCTTCGGGACCTATCACGCCGAAGGCGCCCGAGTGCTCGAGGCGGAGTGCGACATCCTCATTCCCGCCGCGCTCGAGGGCGTGATCAACATGCACAATGCCGCCGAGATCAAGGCGCCGCTCATCATCGAGGCCGCGAATGGCCCGGTCACCGCAGGTGCTGACGAGATCCTGCGCCACAAGGGCACGGTGATCATCCCCGACCTCTACGCGAACGCGGGCGGCGTCACGGTCTCCTATTTCGAATGGGTCAAGAACCTCAGCCACATCCGGTTCGGCCGCATGCAGCGCCGCCAGGAGGAGTCGCGCCACCAGCTGATCGTGGACGAGCTGGAGCGGCTCTCAGCCGACAGCGGGATCGGCTGGACGCTCTCGCCCGACTTCAAGCAGAAGTACCTGCGCGGAGCGGGCGAGCTGGAGCTGGTTCGCTCGGGCCTCGATGACACGATGCGCTCCGCCTACCAATCCATGCGCGAGGTCTGGTGGGGCCGCGAGGACGTGACGGACCTGCGCACGGCGGGCTTCCTGGTCGGCATCCAGCGGGTGGCCGAGGCCTACGAAGCCAAGGGGATCTGACCGCTCAGGGCTGCTTGGGCAGCTCTCCGTCGCGCATGGCCTGCATCACCTTGATCAGGTCCGCGACATTCTTGGCCTGCGCGTTTGCCGTGGCGCCGCCCACGGCCACGCGTTTCCGCGCCCGCCACCAGAGTGCCGGGGCATAGACCCGCCCTCGCTGCGTGGGCGCCTTCAGCCGCACGAGGAACCCGCCCGCGGGTTTGAACGCGAAGATCGTGCGGTCGACGCTCTCGACCTCGTCCAGCGTGAAAAGGATGCGCTGTTCCCCGTCGCGCTCGCGCAGCGCGCTGCGGGTCAGCTCCAGCGTCACCGCGGTCGCCGTCCACACCCGCCACGACAGGTAGAGCGAGCCCGTCCCCATCGCCACGAGGAACGCGAGCCACGCAAGGTCGGCGGGCGGATGCGTGGCGGCAAGGTAGATCAGGAGCGAGCCCAGCATCCCCACCACGCCCGTGGTGAAGCCGCGCCGGATCGGGTGCGGGTCGATGGTGGCCAGCACCTCGTCCGGGTCGATGTTCTTGCGCTTCGCCATCTGTCTCGCTCCGCCTCGCCGCCCCTTACCCTGTCGCGCCCGCCTTGGCGAGACCTCTGCACCGGCGCACAGCACCGGTGAGCCGCCCGGCATTGCGGTTCCCACCGCCTCAGCTACATCTGCGCCATAGCCAAGAGGAGGCCGCGCCCATGTCGATCCGTCCCGTTCTCGAAACCCGCCGCGCCCAGCCCACGATGGAGGGCGCGGGCGTCCACCTGCACCGCGCCTTCGGGTTCCAGGATCCGACGGAACTGGACCCTTTCCTCCTCTTTGACGATTTTCGCAACGACGACCCGATGTTCTACAAGAAGGGTTTCCCCTGGCACCCGCACCGCGGGATCGAGACGATCACCTACGTGCTCGAGGGGACGGTCGAGCATTCCGACAGCCTGGGCAACACCGGGCGTCTCGGGGCGGGCTCGGTCCAGTGGATGACGGCGGGCTCGGGCATCCTGCACCAGGAGATGCCGCTGGGCAACGCGCGCGGCCAGATGCACGGCTTCCAGCTTTGGGGGAACCTGCCCGGCAGCCAGAAGATGACCGCGCCGCGCTACCAGGACATTCAGGGCGCCGACATTCCCGAGGTGACCGATGACGACGGCACCCATGTGCGCGTCATCACCGGTGAATTCTGGGGCAAGCGCGGACCCGTGGACGGCATCGCCGCCGATCCGCAATACCTCGACGTGACGGTGCCGGCGGGCGTGAAGAAGACGTTCCGCATCGACACCTACCGCCGCGCCTTCGCCTATGTCTTCCAGGGGGCGGGCGTTTTCGCCGATGCCTCGGTGCCGCAAGGCGTGCTGCTGGAGAAAGAGGTGATGGGCCAGGAGGTCAACATCCGCGACCTGTCCGGCGATCGCACGCTGATCCGTTTCGGTACCGGCGACGAGGTGACGGTTCAGGCCGGTCCCAAGGGGGTTCGCTTCCTGCTCATCTCGGGCGCGCCGATCGAGGAACCCGTCGCGTGGCATGGCCCCATCGTGATGAACACGCAGGCCGAGTTGCAGCAGGCGATGCGCGATCTCAGGAACGGCACCTTCATCAAGCCCGCCCACTAGGGCAGGGGTTCAGGCCCCCGTCTGCCAGTGCAGGAACAGGAGGCCCACACCGATCAGCGCGGCCAGCTTGAAGCCGATCTCGGCCATCAGGAAGGACCGGTCGCGCGCCGCGCGTGCGCCGGGCCTGTGACGGCTCAGCGCCTCACGGATGGTGGCCGCCGCGCGGGTGACCATGGCGGGGTCGGTCCTCGCGGCAAGCTTCGGGTGGGCGAGACGCGCCTCGAAGGCCGCGATCTCGGCCGCGGCACTGCGCGCCTGCGCTGGCAGAAGACGCCCGGCGCGGCGCACCGCGCGTTCGAAGCTGCGGGCGCGCACGTTGAGCCGCTCGGCGATCATCTCGCGCAACTCGTCCTTCATGGCGTCCAGTGCATCGCGTGTCATGGAATCGGCCCCCCAAAGCCAGAACCCCGGAAAGATACGGCAGGTCAGGGGCTTGGCTCAAGCCCGCGGTTTCCGCTGGCCTTTTCCGGCCGCGCGCGCCTATCTCTTTGCCCATGCTGAATACCGTCGTGCAGGGCGAGGACACCGCCCAACCGCCCATCCTGATCGCCCATGGCCTTTTCGGCTCTGCGCGCAACTGGGGTGTGATCGCGAAGCGGCTCTCGGCCACGCGCCGCGTGCTGACCGTGGACATGCGCAACCACGGCGAAAGCCCGTGGCTCGGCGCGCATGGATATCCCGACCTCGCCGCCGACCTGGCCGAGGTCATCGCCGCCCACGGCGGGCAGGCGGACGTGCTGGGCCATTCGATGGGCGGCAAGGCCGCCATGGCCCTGGCCCTGACGGCTCCGGCGGCCGTGCGCCGCCTGATCGTGGCCGATATCGCGCCGGTGGCCTATGGCCACACGCAGCAGCACCTGGTCGACGCCATGCGTGCGATCGACCTGTCCGCGGTCGAGACCCGCGGCGACGCCGACCGGCAACTGGCGGACCATGTGGCGGAGGCGGGCGTCCGCGCCTTCCTCCTGCAGTCGCTCGACGTGAAGGGGCGGCGCTGGCGGCTGAACCTCGACGTGCTGGAGCGTGACATGCCGCTCATTCTCGGCTGGCCCGATCTGGACCGTCGCTTCGAGGGCTCCACGCTGTTTCTTGCAGGTGCGTTGTCGGATTACGTCGGCCGAGAGGACCGGCCGACCATCAAGGCCCTGTTTCCGCACGCGAAATTCGCCAAGATCCCCGGTGCGGGTCATTGGCTGCATGCCGACCGCCCGCGCGAGTTCGAAGCTTCCGTCGCGGCCTTCTTCGGCTAGTCCTGCGCCCGCATCATCCGCTTCATCAGCCCGGTCTTCCAGACCAGCTGATGCACGGCGACAGCACCCACATGGGCGACGATGAGGAGAAGCAGGAGCGTCTTCAGCACCTCGTGCGCCTCGCCCGCCGCCTCGATCTGCCCGCCCCAGGCGAGCGCTCCCGAGACGGGCAGCAGGATCAGCAGCGCATAGACCGCCAGGTGGGCAAGATGCGAGAGGCGGCGGAACACCTCGGGCTCGCCCTCGGGCGGGGCGGGGACGCCACGGTCGTTGCGCAGGATGAGCCGCCAGCAGGCGAAGAGCAGGATCAGCGCGCCGCCCGCGATATGGCCGATGACCGGCGCGCTCAGCGCGTAGACGCCCGTGTCTTCGGCCAGGTCATAGGCATCCGAGATGCCGTCGTGCAGCAGGTATTGCAGCGCCACGAGCACCGCCACCACCCAATGCAGGGTTATCTGCATCCTGCTGTAACCGCTGGGGTTTTTCATTGCGACGCCTCCGAAATGCTGTCGCGCCGACGCTAGCACGAACCGCGCGCCCGCGCGAGATCGGAGCGTGCGGGACACTCGGGCGCATCCGGCGACCGTGCGGGCGGTTCTCGGTGCTGGCGGGGCCTGTTGCCGCTTTGCCAGACCGCGCCGGGATCGTCGGCGGGACCACGATATCTGGTTGCAAACGACCAATCGCACCCATACCCCTTGCGGTACAGGTGCGTACGACGCGGTCGCATTGTCTGGGCGGGGCTGGCTTGGTCGGCCTCGCCCGCTTCCCCGAAAAAGAAGAAGACGCCAGGTGCTTAGACGCGGTCTTCGCATTGCCTGACGTCTTCTCTCGAACCAGGCGCCCCGAAGGACGTCTCGCCCTGAAGGATCGGCCCGTCCGAAGACGACCCTCTCCCGGTGCCCGCGACCCGAAGGCCCCGTCCACCTTCCCCCGGTGTCCGACCCGAAAGCCGGCCCCCGAAGGCCACCGCATCCCCCCTGCCCGAAGGCATGGCCGATGCAGCGCGCCAACCGACCCGAACGCCTGGTCACTTCGCCAAGTCCTTGATCCTGGGACCAATTTCCCGGCTCCGCCCCGTGACGCCCACCAGTTCGCGTCCAGCCCCGCAGCACTTGTCTCCGGGTCTTTCCGCTGCTGGCTCCTGAGCCTGTCGCGCCCCGCCGGGGTTGCCCCTTGCGGTAAGGAAACTGTCACAAAAGACCCCCGAGTCGGGCAAGCGCGTAGCACTGCAGCATGGAAATTTCTTGTGGAGGAAACCGTGGATCACCCGGTGGAGAAGGGCGATTCCTGAGGGCGGGACAAGGGGTTGCGGAGGGCGGCCCGCCGGGGGTGTTTTTCTGCACCTGCGAAGGGAAAACCGGGGCGTCACACCCCGTACACACCGCGTACACACCCCGTACATACGCGCGCCGCGCCCCCGCGTTTGACCCCGATCAAGCCGCATGGGCCGCCGCGGTGCTATCATGACAGAATGATGACAGAGGGCACGGAGGGGGGATCATGATATCGCTCGAAGACATGGAAGACATGTGCAGCCTGACCCGCGAGGAGATCGCGCAGATCGCGGCACACGACCACATCAGCGACGAGGCCGCCGTGGCCGAGATCGAACGGATGATGCACGAACACGGCGGGCCGCAGGCGCTGCAGGGGAAGTTGTGCGACGACATCCGCGCGGCGCTGCATGCCGACGAGGTGGCCGAGGCGAAGCGGCTCTTCGCGCTGCTGCGCGGCTTCGTGGCCGAGCACCCGGAGGCGGTGCGCGGGGCGCGTTGACGCGCTGTTAACCGCTGCTGGGCGAGGGTGGGGGCATGTCCGTCTACCGCCGCCCGCCCGTGACCGGGGCCATGGTCTTTTTCACCGTCGCGCTTGCCGCGCGGGGCGGGGATATGTTGGTGCGCGAGGTGGGCGCGTTGCGAGAGGCGGTGCGGGTGACGAAGGCCGAGCGGCCCTTCGGGATCGAGGCCTGGGGTGAGGCGCGGTTCCGGCGTAGCCGGATGAAAGGTCCAGTGGACCTTTCAAGCGTCGAACGGGCGGAGCCCCGGCGGTGTTGCCGGATCACATGCATGCGGTGTGGCGCATGCCCGCGGGGGACCGGGGGTACGGGGTGCGGTGGGGCGTGATCAAGGCGCGGTTCACGCGGGCGGTGCGGGAGAAAGGGTGTAGGGTAGGGTTCGACCCAACCCTTCGGCTGTTCGCGTCGACCGGGTAAGCACTACTTGAGATTAATTCCGAGCTTGAGCATGGAAATCGTGCGGTTGACCGCGGTG
>CBFIFZ010000021.1:0-22725 GCA_965661995.1 Roseicyclus sp. | reverse complement strand
GTGGCTCTTGGCGGCGGGGCTGGCCGCGATGATCGTGGGCGCCGAGGTCGAGCGCCGGATGGAGGCGCGGCGATGAGCTATTCCGATGCGCAGCTCTGGTTGATCATCCTTGCGCTGGGGGTGGGCACCTTCCTGATCCGGTTCTCGTTTCTCGGTGTGCTTGGCAACCGGGAGCTTCCCCCGTGGCTCTTGCGCCACCTGCGCTACACGGCGGTGGGCATCCTGCCCGCGATGGTGACGCCGCTTGTCCTGTGGCCCGAAGCGACGGGCGGGGCGCTGGACCCGGTGCGCGTGATGGCGGCGGCGGTGGGGCTGGGCGTCGGGCTTTGGACGAAGAACGCGATCTGGGCCATCGTGTCCGGGATGGGCAGCTTCTGGGCCTTGGGCGCGCTGCTGGGCTGATCGTTCTGGAAAACAGAACGAAACCCAAGAAACCTATATTTTTCATTCTCCATGCGTCGCCGC
The DNA here is from genome assembly GCA_965661995.1 of Roseicyclus sp. GTDB lineage: Bacteria > Pseudomonadota > Alphaproteobacteria > Rhodobacterales > Rhodobacteraceae > Roseicyclus. The sequence continues at coordinate 22,260 of CBFIFZ010000021.1, read as the reverse complement.
ATATCGCGCTCCAACCGCATCATGCCGAGGGGACGCGCGACATGGATATGCTGATTGAGATCGCCGCGACGCTGGTCGCGCAGGTTCAGAAACCGACGCTGGCCTTCCTGATCGGGGGCATGGTGATCGCCGCGATGGGCAGCAAGCTGGAGGTGCCGGAACCGGTCTACAAGTTCATCGTGCTGGTGCTGCTGCTGAAGGTCGGCCTGAGCGCGGGCATCTCGGTGCGCGAGGCGGACCTGTGGGCCTTGGCCGTGCCCGCGCTGTTGGCGGCGCTTCTGGGTGTGGCGATCGTGCTGATCGGCGGGCGGGCGCTGGCGGCCTTCAGGGGCGTGGACCGGATGGACGCGATGGCGACGGCGGGGCTGTTCGGGGCGGTGTCGGCCTCGACGCTGGCGGCAGGCATGGTGATGCTGGACGCCGAGGGGATCGCCTACGAGGGGTTCATCGGCGCGCTCTACCCGTTCATGGACATCGCGGCGCTGGTCACGGCGATCGTGCTGGCGCGGATGAGTGCGGCACGGCGGATGGTGGCGGCCCCCGCGGGGGGCGGTGTGGCGACCGTGACCATGGGCGGCGGCACGGGCGGCGAAGGCGCGATGGTCAGGGGCATCCTGACCGACACGCTGAAAAGCCCCGCCATTTCGGCGTTGCTGCTGGGGCTGGGCATCGGCCTTCTGGGGCGGCCCGAGAGCGTTTACGAGAGCTTCTACGAGCCGCTTTTCCGGGGCCTCTTGTCGATCCTGATGCTGATCATGGGGATCGAGGCGTGGCAGCGGCTGGGCGAGATGCGCAAGGTAGCGCATGCCTATGTCGCCTATGGCCTGACCGCACCGTTGGTGCATGGGGCGCTGGGCTTCGGCGCGGGGCTGGTGGCGCATGAGCTGACCGGGTTCTCGGCGGGGGGCGTGGTGCTGCTGGCGGTGATGGCGGCCTCCAGTTCCGACATCTCGGGCCCGCCCACGTTGCGCGGCGCGCTGCCCGAGGCGAACCCCTCGGCCTACGTGGGCACGTCGACGGGGCTGGGAACGCCGGTGGCGATCCTGTCCATCCCGCTCTGGATCGCGCTGGCGGAGCTGGTGATCGGGGTCTGAGGCAGAGGGCGCGGCGCGGCGAACCGTGACGCGCTTTTTCTCTGCGCTTTGGCGCCAACCATTCTATTATCCCGAACATGGATCGCCTAAACTACCACCACCTGCGCTATTTCCGCGAGGTCGCGCGCGAGGGGCACCTGACCCGCGCCGCGGAGCGGCTGAACCTGTCGCAATCCGCGCTCTCGGCGCAGATCCGGCAGCTGGAGGAGCGGCTGGGCCGCGCGCTGTTCGAGCGCAAGGGGCGGCAGCTGATCCTGACCGAAGCGGGGCGCATCGCGCTGGACCATGCGGACCGCATCTTCGGCACGGGCGAGGAGCTGATCGCCGCCTTGGGCACGGCGGGCGGTGCCCGTCCGCTCAGGGTCGGCGCGCTGTCCACGCTCTCGCGCAACTTCCAGATGCGGTTTCTTGCGCCCGTGCTGGGCGAGGTCCCCTTGGCGCTGGTCTCTGGCTCGGGCGGGGTGCTTCTGCCGCGTCTGGCCGCACTCGCGCTCGACGTGGTCTTGTCGACCGAGCCGCCCGATGCCCACGCCTTTCCCGACCTGACCGCGCGGCGGCTCTCGGCGCAGGCGGTCGCGCTGATCGGCACGCCGGGGCGGGTGGCGGGAAAGGATGCGCTGTCGCTCCTGTCGTCGCAGCCGCTGATCCTGCCCACGGAAAGCGCGATCCGCACGGGGTTCGACGCGCTCTGCGTGCGCCACGGGATCACGCCCGACATCCTGGCCGAGGTGGACGACATGGCGATGGTCCGCCTGCTGACGCGGCAGGACACGGGCGTCGCGCTCGCCCCGCCGGTCGTCATGGCCGACGAGATCGGGGCGGGCACGCTGATGCAGGCGCGCGGCGATCTCGGCATCGTCGAGACGTTCTACGCGATCACCGCGGCGCGGGATTTTCCGCACCCGGCGATGGAGCGGCTTCTGGCGGCGCAGCCCTAGCCGCCGTCCGTCCAGCGCGTGCGGTAGAGGTCGAAGCGCCGGTCGCGCAGGTTGCGGACGGAGCCTTGCGCGCGGGCCCATTGGACCGAGGCGAGGTTCAGGTCGGCGACGATGATCATCTCGACATTCTCGGACGCCTCGGCGGCGATGCCATCGCGCGCGAAGGGGAAATCGCAGGGTGTGAGAATGGCGGAATGGGCATACTGGATATCGAGGTTCGACACGTTGTCGAGGTTGCCGACCATGCCGCTGGTCACGACGTAGCACTGGTTTTCGACCGCGCGGGCCTGGCAGCAATACTTCACGCGCAAATGCCCGTGCCGCGTGTCGGTGTTGTAGGGCACGAAAAGGATGCGCGCGCCCTGGTCGGCGAGGCGTCGGGCGGCCTCGGGGAATTCGCTGTCGTAGCAGATCATCACACCGATCGGGCCGCAGTCGGTGTCGATCACGTCGATCGAGTCGCCGCCCTTGATGTTCCAGCTGGCACGCTCGTCGGGCGTGGGGTGCAGTTTCTCCTGCCGGTGGACCGTGCCGTCGCGCAGGAACACGTGACAGACGTTGTGGATGTCGCCGTCCTCCATCCGGGTGGCGTGGCTGCCGCCGATGATGTTGATCGCGCGGCTCAGCGCCATCTTCTGGAGGCGGGCGACGAACTCGGCCGTGTGCTCGGTCGCGCGGTCGATGGCGCGTTGCGGGGGCAGCTCTTCGGCTTCGCAGGACAGCAGTTGCAGGGTGAAATGCTCGGGGAAGACCACGAAATCCGCCCCGTATTCCGAGGCGATGTTGGTGAAGTAATCGACGGTTTCGTAGAACTCCTCGGGGTCCTTGAGCGTGCGCGCGTTCAGCTGGACGGAAGCGACGCGCACCATGTCGGGGTTGGCGCGGGTGATCGGCTGGGCGCCGGCCTCGGTGTCGAAATAAGGGTTGTGCCAGAGCATGAGGGCGGCGTGACCGCCGGACGGTTTGTCCTCGGGCGCGTAGCGCGGCAGGGCGCGGGCGGGCTCGAAGCCGGCCTTGATCTGGAAGGACAGGACGCTGTCGCGCAGCCGACCGTCGCGCACGGCGTCGAGATAGGCGTCGGGCGTCGGGTGGACCTTTTGCGCGCGGCGATAGCCCGGCATTCGCCCGCCGAAGGCGATGCCCTTGAGGCCGAGGTCCACGCAGAGCCGTTCGCGCGCCGCGTAGAGCCGCTTGCCGATGCGCAGGCGACGGCGGCCCGGGTCGACCATCACCTCGATCCCGTAAAGCCATTCGCCGTTGCCGTTGTGCTGCGAGCCGTAGCCGCCGCCGGTGATCTCGTCCCAGGTGTGCGGCGCCATCACGCGATCCTCGCGGATGCGGGACGAGGCGGCGTAGCCGACAATCTGATCGTCGTAGGTGGCGACGAAGACGCCCTCGGGAAAGGCATGGACATGGCCCGCGACCTGTCCGCGGGTGTAGGGCGGTTCCTCGGTGTAGACCCGTGCAGACAGGGCGACGATGCCGGGAATATCGCCGGGCGTTGCGTGGCGTATCTCGAGCGTCGGGCGCTTGGGGTCGGTCATGTGGCGTGTCGGTCCTTGGGTTCGGGAACTTTCGAAAGGGTCCTTCCTACGCGAGATGGGCCCGGGTGCAAACCCGAGGCCCGGTGGCCGGGCCAATCGCGGGGCTTGATTGAAGCGAAGCGCGGTTGCTAGGCTGCTTGTCGTTACGTCAACAGTACGAGTGCCCAGGGGAGATCCGCGAAAGGGGACCGTGGTCATGGATATTCGAGCTGCCGCCCGGCGCCACGCCGGGGCGGATGATCGACGGGCGTGGATCGAGCTTTCGGCGACGCTCGTTCTCTACGCGGCGGGCATGGCGGTGGCGCTCGCCTCGATCGGACACTGGATCGTCCTTTTGCCCGCCATGGTCCTCACCTCGGCGATGGGGCTCAGGATCTACATGATCCAGCACGATTGCCTGCACCGGTCCTTTTTCACGTCACGTGCGGTGAACGACACGGTTGGCACCCTGATCTCGCCCATCGCGATGTCGCCCTACAAGGCGACGAAGCATATCCACACCCTGCACCACACCCATGTGAGCGACCTCGACCGGCGGGACACGTTCGAGATCTACGTGATGACGCTGAAGGAATGGCAGGCCGCGCCGGGGTGGAAGCGGGTGCAATACCGCCTCTATCGCAGCCCGGTGACGCTGATCCTGGTGGGGCCGTTCATCCTTTATGGCATCCTGCGGCGGATGCCGCTTTACGGGCTGAAGACCGGCATCGGCGATCTCGTGCTGCACAATGTTCTGCTGGCGGCCTACCTTGTGACGATCTGGTGGGTCGCGGGCTGGCCGGGGCTGGCTGTCTGGGCCGGTACGGTCTGGATGGCGACTGCCTTCGGCGCGCTCATCCCTTACGTCGTGCATAATTTCGAGCATATCCACTGGGGCACCAAGCCCGAGCTGGATTTCCAGACCGCCGCGCTGGAGGGGTCTTCGGTGCTGGACTGGGGGCGGCTGTTCGACCTCGTGACGCTGAACATCGCGTTCCACGACCTGCACCACCTGAACGCCAAGATCCCCGGCTACAGGCTGAAGGCGGCGCATGAAGACCTCGAGGCGCGGGGGCTGATCGATTCGGAAAAGATCGGCTTCTGGCAGGGGCTCGGCTGCCTGCGCTGGAAGCTCTATGACGAGGACCGGGGCCGGATGATCCGCTTTCCGCGGCGGGGCGAGGCCCTGGGCGCGGTCCCGGCGGAGTAGCGGGGGTGCGGCGCGGGGCATGGTGGCGGGCTGCGGCGATGGTCGCCCTTGTCGGCGCCTGCCAGTCTGACACGACACCCGCCGCAGCGATCGCGGCTGCGGGGCCGGACCGGGCGGCATGGCTGCCCGAGCACTACACGATCTCGGCCCGGTCCGACCGCGCGCCGACGCCCGAGGGCGGCGAGATCGCCTTTCGCCTCGGGCCGGGGGATCGCGCCTCGGCGCTGGCGGGGGGCAGCATCTACCGGGTGGGGCACCAGTATCTCTACAGTTTCGAGGTCTTCGTGCCGGAAGACCTTGCCGCCCGTTCCGGGGGAGCGACGTTCAGTCTTGCACGGTGGCAGGGGGCGGGCGGTGGTCCGGAGCTTTTCTCGCTCGACCTCGATGCGCGGCAGGGCATCAGTTTTCGCGGGCGGACCTGCGTGCCGCCGTCGGGCTTCGGCCAGTGGCAGCAGGTTTACCTGAGGCTGCGTTGGGCGACGGACGCGACCGGGTTCCTCGAGCTGCGCTGCGGGGCCGGTCAATCCTTCAGCGCGCCGCTGATCCACCTGGAAAGCAACGTTGCGACCGCGCGGGGCGATGGCGGGCGCGGTGCCGCGGCGGAGCGGTTCCTGTTCGAACTGGGCCTGATGCGGGACACGGGCACGCTGCGTCAGCCGGTGGATTTACGGATGCGGCGGGTCGCGGAGCGGCGGCTTTACGTGATCTTCAACCTCGACGAGGCCGCGCCGCCGGGGTGACCGCCGATCAATCGCGGACGGAAGCCGCGGGATAGGTGCCGAGCACCTTGAGGAAGCTGGTGAAATACGCCAGCTCTTCCAGCGCCAGCTTGACGTTGGCATCCTCGGGGTGCCCCTCGATATCGGCGTAGAACTGCGTCGCGGTGAAGGAGCCGTCGACCATGTAGCTTTCCAGCTTGGTCATGTTCACGCCGTTCGTGGCAAACCCGCCCATCGCCTTGTAGAGCGCGGCGGGGATGTTGCGGACGCGGAAGACGAAGGTCGTCATCATGTGATCGGCGCGGCGGATCAGCTCGGGTTCGCGCGACATGATGAGGAAGCGCGTGGTGTTGGTGTCGTGATCCTCGATATGACGGGCCAGCACCTCGAGGCCGTAGATGTCTGCCGCCAGTTCCGAGGCGAGCGCGGCCTTGGACTTGTCGCCCCAGGACGCCACGTCGCGCGCGGCGCGGGCGTTGTCGGGGCTGACGCGGCCCGCGATGCCCTGCTCGCGCAGGAAGCGGGCGCATTGCGGCAGAAGGACAAGGTGGCTGTGCGCCTCCTTCACGTCGGCAAGCGTCGCGCCGGGCACGGCAAGAAGGTTGATGTGCACGCGGACGAAGGCCTCGTCGACGATATGCAGGCCGGATTCCGGCAGCAGCCGGTGGATGTCGGCGACGCGGCCGTAGGTCGTGTTCTCGACCGGAAGCATGGCCTGGTCGGCCGCGCCCGAGCGGACGGCCTCGATCGCGTCCTCGAAGGTGGCGCAGGGCAGCGCCTCGAACCCGGGGCGGGCGTCGTGGATCGCCTGGTGCGAATAGGCGCCGGGTTCCCCCTGAAAGGCGATGCGTGCGATCATGTCTCCACCTTCGCGCGAGTGGGCGTTTCGTCGCGCTCCCTACACCTTGCCTTGGGTCGGTGAAACCCCATACATACGCCCGGAACCGCGATACGATTGGGAAAACCATGCTGGACACCATGACCATCACCAAGGCGTTCGCCTCTGTCTGTGGCGCAATGCTGGTGCTTCTTCTGGGCGGCTGGGCCGCCGAGGGGCTCTACAACATCGAGAACCACGGCGAAGATCACGTGCCGGGCTATGCCATCCTGATCGAGGAAGAGGGCGAGGCCGAGGTCGAGGAAGAGGTGGTCGAGGTCGCCTTTGCCGATGTCTACGCCGCCGCCGATGCCGGCGCGGGTGAGCGCCTGTGGCGCCAGTGCTCGGCCTGTCACGCGCTGAACGGCAACGATGGCGTGGGTCCGCATCTGAACGGGATCGTGAACAAGGCCAAGGCGTCGTCGGACGGGTTCAACTACTCGGACACGCTGGCCGGCATGGGCGGCGAGTGGACGCCGGAGAACCTGTCGGGCTTCCTCGAGAACCCGCGCGGCTATGCGCCGGGCACCGCGATGGCTTATAACGGCATGCGCGATGTCGAGGATCGGGCGAACCTGATCGCCTATCTCGCGACCACCACCGAGTGACGCGCCGCGACAGCCGATCGAAGGGCCGCCCGTTTGGGCGGTCTTTTTCGTTTCGGCGGGTGCGGGTCGCCCCCGATCACCCCCGATCACGCAATCTCAACTTGAACCCATGCGGGGCTGGTCCTTAACGTGTTGCGACACAGATAAGGGGGCAAGACCCCCAGAGGACGAGCCTGGAGATCCGCATGACCGAACGCCCCGTCGCCCTCGCGGTCGCCCACACGGCGACGCGCCACCGCCCCGCCCTTGCCGCGCTGCCGCTTGGCGCCGCCCTGATCCTTGCGCTGGCCGCCCTGCCCGCACGCGCGCAGGACGAGGCGCTGACCGTCACCCACGGTTTCGCCACCTTCGGGTTGGAGGACCTGACCTACGCGGCTGATTTCGAGCACCTGGACTACGTGAACCCCGATGCGCCGCAGGGCGGTGAGATGTCGCTGAGCTGGTCGAGCGCGGGCGGGTCCTTCGATTCGATGCATCCCTACACCAACCAGGGGAACCCGGCGGTTCTGGCCTCGATCTTCTTCGAGTCGATGCTGGAGGGAACGCTGGACACCATCGGCGAAAGCTACTGCCTGCTGTGCGAGACGATGGCCTACCCCGAGGATCGGTCCTACGTGATCTTCACCATCCGGGAAGAGGCGCGGTTTTCCGATGGCACGCCGGTCACCGCCGATGACGCGCTTTTCTCCTACGAGATCCTGCGCGACGAGGGGCTGCCCTCGTTCCGGGCGAACATCCCGCTGACCATCGACAGCGCCGAGGTGATCGACGAGCGCACGATCCGCTTCAACTTCAACCCCGACAGCCAGGTCCGCGGACGGATCGAGGCGGCGGGCGGCCTGCCCGTCTTCAGCCGCGCCAGCCACGAGACCAGCGGGCGCGATTTCAGCGAAAGTCGGCTGGAGCCGCTGGTTGGCTCGGGCCCCTATGTGCTGGGCGAGGTCGATCCGGGCCGCTCGACGGTGTTCGTGCGCAACGAGGAGTATTGGGGCAACGACCTGCCGATCAACCAGGGGCGGCACAATTTCGGCTCGATCCGCGTGGAATACTACGCCGACGCCATCGCCGCCTTCGAGGGGTTCACCGCTGGGAACTACATGTTCCGTCAGGAAAACTCGTCGCAGAACTGGGCCAACAGCTACGATTTCCCGCGCCTGAACGAGGGTGTCGTGATCCGCGAGGAAATCCCGCAGGGGCTGATCGCGAGCGGGCAGAGCTTTGTCTTCAACCTGCGCCGCGAGAAGTTCCAGGACCCCCGCGTGCGCGAGGCCATCGCGCTGATGTTCAACTTCGAATGGACGAACCAGACGCTGTTCTACGGGCTCTACAGCCCCATCGACAGTTTCTGGGAGAACACGCATCTCGAGGCCGAGGGCATGGCCCCGCCCGAGGAACTGGCCGTTCTGGAGCCGTTCCGCGGACGCATCCCCGAAGAGGTGTTCACCGATGTGCCCTTCGCCACGGCGGCCTCCGACCCCGACCGGACCTTCGACCGCCGCCAGGCGCGGCGCGCGAGCGCGCTTCTAGAGGAAGCTGGCTGGGTGCCGGGCGACGATGGCCTGTTGCGCAACGAAGCGGGGCGGACGCTTGAGGTCGAGTTCCTGAATGCCGGGCCGCTCTTCGACCGGATCATCAATCCCTATGTCGAGAACCTGCGCGCCATCGGCATCGACGCGCGGCTAACCCGCGTGGACGGGGCGCAGATGAACCAGCGCCAGCGGGATGCGGATTTCGACATGCTGACCGACCATTTCCCGATGGCCTACGAACCGGGCACCAGCCTGCGCCAGTATTTCGGCTCGATCGGTGCCGACGAGAGCCTGTTCAACGTGGCGGGCCTTGCCGATCCGGCGATCGACGAGCTGCTGGAGACGGTGATCCGTGCCGAGACCCGCGAGGAGATGGAGGTCGCGACCCGTGCGCTTGACCGCGTGCTGCGTGCCTATCGCATCCGCGTGCCGCAGTGGTTCAACGACTCGAGCTGGGTCGCCTACTACAACCACTACCGCTATCCCGAAGAGCTGCCGCCCTATGGCATCGGCTTCCTCGATTTCTGGTGGGTGGACCCCGAGGCCGAGCAGGCGCTTCGCGATCAGGGTGTGCTGTAACCCGGTATGGGCGCCTATATCCTCAGACGTCTGTTGCTGATGATCCCCACGCTCCTGGGGATCATGGTGATCAACTTCGCGCTGACGCAATTCGTGCCGGGCGGGCCCGTGGAACAGGTCATCGCCCAGCTCGAGGGCGAGGGCGACGTGTTCGCCGGTATCTCGGGCGGCGGGTCCGAGACGGGTGCCGCCGAGATCGAGGGCAGCGGCTACGAGGGCGCGCGGGGGCTGCCGCCGCAATTCCTCGACGAGTTGCGCATCCAGTTCAATTTCGCCCGGATCGTCTGCGAGGACGGGTTCACCGGGGTTCCAGACCTCGAGGAAGAGGCTTGCGTGGCCGAGGATATCCCGGGCGTCGAGCGCTTCTTCCTGATGATGTGGGATTACGCGCGCTTCGATTTCGGCGAGAGCTATTTCCGTTCGATCTCGGTCATCGACCTGGTGCTGGAGAAGATGCCGGTGTCGATCTCGCTGGGGCTTTGGTCGACGCTGATCGCCTATCTCGTGTCGATCCCGCTGGGCATCCAGAAAGCCACGCGCGACGGGTCGAAGTTCGACACATGGACGAGCGGAGTGATCATCGTGGCCTACGCGATCCCCGGGTTCCTGTTCGCGATCCTGTTGCTCGTGGTCTTTGCGGGCGGGCGATATTTCCAGATCTTCCCGCTGCGCGGCCTGACCTCGGACGGGTGGGAGGACATGACGCTGATCCAGCAGATCGGCGATTATTTCTGGCACATCACTTTGCCGGTGCTGGCCTCGACCATCTCGGCCTTTGCCACGCTGACGCTGCTGACGAAGAATTCCTTCCTCGACGAGATCAAGAAGCAATACGTGATGACCGCGCGCGCCAAGGGGTTGCGCGAAAGCCGTGTGCTTTACGGCCATGTCTTCCGCAACGCGATGCTGATCGTGATCGCGGGCTTCCCGGCGGTTTTCGTTGGCGTCTTCTTCGGCGGCTCGCTGATCATCGAGACGATATTCTCGCTCGACGGGCTTGGACGGCTCGCCTTCGAGGCGGCGGTTTCCCGCGATTACCCGGTGATCTTCGGTACGCTCTTCGTCTTCGGCCTGATCGGGCTGGTCGTGAACATCCTGTCGGACCTGATGTATGTCTGGATCGACCCTAGGATCGACTTCGAGACGCGGGAGACCTGAGATGGCCTTGCCCGACGATCACCCCCGCGGACCCGATCCGGCGCGCCCCCGCCTCGACCCCGAACCGGGGTTGCGGCCGACGCCGCCGATCCTCGTGCCGCCTGCGCGGCAGGGGTTCCTGTCGCCGCTCAATCGGCGCCGCTGGGAGAATTTCAAGGCGAACCGCCGCGCGCTCTGGTCGCTGTGGATCTTCGGCATTCTCTACGGGTTGAGCCTGTTCGCCGAGTTCATCGCCAATGACCGGCCGATCCTCGTGCAGTACCAGGGCGGCTACTATACGCCGATCTTCAACTTCTACCCCGAGACCGAGTTCGGCGGCGATTTCCGAACGGAAGCCGTCTATCGCGATGTCGAGGTGCAATGCCTGATCGTGTCGGGTGGGCTGGAAGACTGCTGGGACGACCCCGAGGGCGTGATCGAGGAAGTGCAGGAGACGGGTACCTTTGGCGGCGTGGAGGTGAACGAGGGCTGGTTGCTCTGGCCGCTCATTCCCTACAGCTACAACACCGTCAACGACATCGGCCGCGCGGCCCCGTCACCGCCGGATGGCGACCACTGGCTCGGCACGGACGACACGGCGCGCGACGTGCTGGCGCGCGTGATCTACGGCTTCCGGCTGTCGGTGACATTCGCGCTTGTCGTGACCTTCCTGACCTCGGTCATCGGCATCGCGGCGGGCGCGGCGCAGGGGTATTACGGCGGCTGGCTCGACCTGATCTTTCAGCGGGTGATCGAGATCTGGAACTCCACTCCCAGCCTTTACATCATCATCATCATTTCCGCGATTTTCGTGATGGATTTCTGGCTGCTCGTCTTCCTGATGGTGCTGTTCGGCTGGACGGGCCTTGTGGGCGTGGTGCGGGCTGAATTCCTGCGCGCACGCAACTTCGAATACGTCCGCGCGGCCCGCGCGCTGGGCGTGGGCAACGGGACGATCATGTATCGCCACGTTCTGCCCAACGCGATGGTGGCGACGCTGACCTTCCTGCCCTTCATCGTGACGGGCACGATCGGCGGGCTTGCCTCGCTCGACTTCCTCGGTTTCGGCCTGCCGTCCTCGGCGCCGAGCCTCGGCGAGATGACGCTTCAGGCCAAGAACAACCTTCAGGCGCCCTGGCTGGCCTTCACTGCGTTCTTCACCTTCGCGATCATGCTGTCGCTGCTGGTCTTCATCTTCGAGGGCATCCGCGACGCCTTCGACCCGAGGAAAACCTTCGTCGCGTCGGAGCCCCCCGAGGAGGATGCCGCCCTCTCGACGGACAAGGCGGAGGCGCGCTGATGGCCGGTCCGATTCTCCAGGCGCATGACCTTTCCGTCCGCTTCGGCGCGACCCACGCGGTGCGTGGCGTCTCGTTCCACGTTGATCATGGCGAGACCGTCGCGCTGGTGGGCGAGAGCGGCTCGGGCAAGTCGGTCACGGCGCTGTCGACGGTGGACCTGATCCCCGGCGCGCCCGAGATCACCGGCTCGGTCACCTATGACGGGCAGGAGATGGTGGGCGCGGACGAGGGGCTGTTGCGGCACATCCGCGGCAACGAGATCAGCTTTATCTTCCAGGAGCCGATGACCTCGCTCAATCCGCTTCACACGTTGGAAAAGCAGATCACCGAAAGCCTGATGCTGCACCAGGGGCTGCGCGGGGCCGCGGCGCAGGCACGGGTGGTGGAGCTTTTGCACAAGGTCGGCATCCGCGACCCCGAAAGCCGGCTGGGCGCCTACCCGCACCAGCTGTCGGGCGGGCAGCGACAGCGCGTGATGATCGCCATGGCGCTTGCGAACAACCCCAAGCTGCTGATCGCGGACGAGCCGACGACGGCGCTGGATGTGACGATCCAGGCGCAGATCCTGGAGTTGCTGGCCGATCTCAAGCGCGACCTCGGCATGAGCCTGTTGTTCATCACCCATGACCTGACGATCGTGCGGCGCATCGCCGACCGGGTCTGCGTGATGCAGAACGGGGTGATCGTGGAACAGGGGCGCACGGCCGAGATCTTCGCCAACCCCAGCCATCCCTATACCCAGAAGCTGCTGGCGGCCGCGGCGACGGGCGGGCCCGACCCGGTTCCGGCGGACGCGCCCGAGGTGGTTTCGACCAGCGATCTGCGCGTCTGGTTCCCGATCCAGCGCGGTTTCCTGCGCCGCACGGTGGGCCATGTGAAGGCCGTGAACGCCGCCACGCTGAGCGTGCGGGCGGGCGAGACGGTGGGGGTCGTCGGCGAAAGCGGCTCGGGCAAGACGACGCTGGCGCTTGCGATCATGCGGCTGATTTCCTCGCAGGGGCCGGTGATCTTCATGAACCGCGACGTGCAGGGCCTGCACTCGCGCGAGCTGCGCCCGCTGAGGCGCGACATGCAGATCGTGTTCCAGGACCCTTACGGCAGCCTGTCCCCCCGGATGACGGTCGAGCAGATCGTGTCCGAGGGGCTTTCGGTGCATGGCGTGGGCCGCGAGGACCGGCGCCGACAGGTGGCCGAGATCCTGTCGGAGGTGGGCCTCGACCCCACGATGATGGACCGCTATCCGCACGAGTTTTCCGGCGGGCAACGACAGCGCATCGCGATCGCGCGGGCGATGATCCTGCGGCCCAAGCTGGTGGTGCTGGACGAGCCGACAAGTGCGCTCGACATGACGGTGCAGGTGCAGATCGTGGAGCTGTTGCGCACGCTGCAGCGCAAGCATGGCATCGCTTACCTGTTCATCAGCCATGACCTGAAGGTCGTGCGCGCGCTCAGTCACAAGGTGATCGTCATGCGCAACGGCGACGTGGTGGAGACAGGCGAGACCGAGGCGCTGTTCCGCAATCCGCGGTCGGATTACACGCGCGACCTGATGCGGGCTGCCTTTGGCGAGGCCGGGGCGGCCTGATCGCCGGGCAAAACCTATCGACGGATTTGGTTGTCTTCATACATCAGTTGTGCAACTTTCGGTTGCATGACGCGCGACTGCACCAGCCCGCCCACGCCCGTGGCGTTGCGGGGGGTGCGGCCCGCCGGGCGCACGGTCCGGAGGGGGCTGCGACCCCGTACGCGAGGGGCAGGACCCGACCGGACATCCGGTCGGCCCCCGCTCGCGTCAGATCGCCGAGGAATGCCCCTCGGCGCGCATCTCGTACTCATCGAAGGCCCGCGCGATCATCCGCGCCAGTGGACGCCCCTCGGGCAGGATGTCGAAGCCCTCGGGCGTGATCCGCACCATGCCGGGGAACTGGTCGCCGGCGGCGGTGAAAAGCTCGGTCAGCCGCGTGGGGGCAAGGCGAAACTCCTGCATGATGGCGTCCGAATCGATGCGGAACTCGCACATCAGCATCTCGATCATCCGCGACCTGAGCCGATCCTCGCCCTTGAAGGCATGGCCGCGCCCGGTGGCCATCTCGCCCGCGCGAACGGCCTTTTGATAAGCGGCGGTGGAACTGGCGTTCTGCGCGTAGCCCTGCGGGAACCGCGAAATGGCCGAGGCGCCAAGGCCGATCAGCACGTCACAGGTGTCGTCGGTGTAGCCCTGGAAATTGCGCCGCAGATGCCCCGAGCGCGCCGCTACGGCCATGCTGTCCTCGGACTTGGCGAAATGGTCGATGCCGATTTCCTGGTAGCTGTCCCAGAGGAACAGGCGGCGCGCCGTCTCGAAGAGCGCCAGCCGCTCCTCGGGCGAGGGAAGCGCCTCGGTCGGGATCATCGCCTGGCGCTTGGCCATCCAGGGGACGTGGGCGTAGCCGTAGAGCGCGACCCGGTCGGGCGAGAGCGACAGGAGCATCTGGACCGATTCGGAAATCCGCTGCTGGCTCTGGTGGGGCAGGCCGAAGAGGATGTCGGCGTTCAGCGAGTGGATACCGGCCTTGCGCAACGCTTCGACAGCGGCGCGCGTGACCTCGTAGCCCTGAATGCGGCCGATGATCTGCTGGATGTCGGGGTCGAAATCCTGCACCCCGATGGAGGCGCGGTTCATGCCCGCCGCGGCAAGCGCCGCGATGCGTGTCTCGTCGATCTCGTTCGGGTCGATCTCGACCGAGAACTCCAGGTCGTCGGCAAGGCTGAACGACTCGCGCAGGGTCTGCGAGAGGGCCGTCATCATATCCGGCGACAGAAGCGTCGGCGTGCCGCCGCCCCAGTGCAGGCGCGCAACCTCGACCCCGGGGGGCAGTGCTGCGCCCATCGCGCGGATTTCCTGCTTGAGGGTTTCCACATAGGCGCGGACCGGCTCGTCCGAGCGGACACCTTGCGTGCGGCAGGCGCAGAACCAGCACAACCTGCGGCAGAAGGGCACATGAAGATAGAGCGATATGCGGGACCCGGAGGGGATCGCCTCGATCCACTCAACAAAGACAGGCCCCGACACGTCGTTCGAGAACTTCGTGGCCGGAGGATAACTGGTATAGCGCGGGACCTTCGCGTCGAAGAGACCCATGCGGCGAAGTTGATTGACGTGTTCCATTGTAATAGCCTTAAAGCTGAAACGCGCAGCTTGACCTTGACCCAGATCAAGCAAAGCCCGTCAGCCGAGAGGCGGAAGGGATAGAGACCATGCCACAGCGACAACTGGCCTTTCCACAGGCGGACTGCGCGGATTGCCCGATCCGGCACCGTGCCGTGTGTGCCCGCTGCGAGGCCGACGAGCTCGAGCATCTCGAGGCGATCAAGTATTACCGCAACTACGAGGCCGGGCAGACGATCGTCTGGGCGGGCGACAAGATGGATTTCGTGGCCTCCGTGGTGCACGGGGTCGCGGCCCTGTCGCAGACGATGGAGGATGGCCGCCGCCAGATGGTGGGCCTTCTTCTGCCGTCGGATTTCCTCGGCCGCCCGAACCGCGAGCGCGCGACCTATGACGTGACCGCGACGACCGACCTGCAGCTCTGCTGTTTCCGGCGGGCGCCGTTCCAGGAGATGCTTACGACCAATGCCCATGTCAGCCAGCGTCTGCTGGAAATGACGCTCGACGAACTGGACGCGGCGCGGGAATGGATGCTGCTTCTGGGGCGCAAGACCGCGCGCGAGAAGATCGCGAGCTTCCTGTCGATCATCGCGCGGCGTGATGCGACCATCAACCAGAACTCCAAGAGCGGCGAGGTCGCCTTCGACCTTCCGCTGACGCGCGAGGCGATGGCCGATTACCTCGGGCTGACGCTGGAGACGGTCAGTCGGCAGATGTCGGGCCTGAAGCGCGACGGGGTGATCCGGCTGGAAGGCAAACGGCATATCGTGATCCCGGATTTCGACCTGTTGATGGACGAAACCGGCGACGACGCGGACGGCGGCGTGTTCTGAGGCGGCCTCAGCCCCGCGACAGCGCGACCACGGGCGGGGCGCCCCAGACGGTGCGCCCATCGGCCAGAACCCAGTTCGGGCGCGACGGCACCGGCAGCCGGATCTCCAGCCCGTTCCACCGGTAGACATGATCGCGCCCATGGGCGAGCGCCACGCGGCACCCCGGCACCGGGTTCAGGGCGGCGTGAACGTCACTGCGCCCCGCTTTCTTGAAATGCGCGATGTCCCAGTCATCGACCCGGTCGCCCAGGCGGGTGCGCACCCAGCAGTGCATCCCGGCCTCGATCCCGTCGGGATTGTCGTCGAAGAAATAGCAGGTGAGATAGGCCGCCTCGTACCCGGCGACGCGCAGGGCGGCCATCAGGTAGGTGTTGATGTCGATGCAATTGCCCACTGCGCAGGCCACTGCCGGAATGGCGTCATGGCCGGTATACCAGCGCTCGGGCCCCTCGACCGCGCCATAGGTGAAGCGTTGCGCGGTATCGAGGACGATCGCCTCGATCCCCGGCAGGCCGCCGCCGGCGGCCTCGGCAAGGGCGCGGGCGTCGCGGGCAAGGTCTTCGGCGGCGGCGCGGTGAGGGCCGGGTTCCGGCACCCATGCCGCGGGATCGAGCGTGGCCGGTCGATCCGACACGACGTGGCGCAGGCGCGCAATCGCGTCGGGATGCGGTGGGGTCAGGAAGGCGGCGGTCTGCGCGGTCCGGTCCTCGCGCAGAAGGCTGGCGGCCCAGCCATCGGGCAGGTCCAGCCCTTCGACCCGCTGGAACTCGGTGTCGATGCCAAGCGGAACCAGAAGGCCGATGGCATCATGATGCCGCGCGGTATCGGTCATCTCGACCGTGACGATGGTGCTGGCCATGGCTGCGTGTCCCGAAGTCGCTGGCTTTGCGGCCGTGCTAAAGAACCGACATGACGATCAGGTGTCATCGGGCAACGAAAAACGCCCCGCCGTCGGCGGGGCGTTCTTCGTTTCGGGCAGGCGGTCTTCAGTGCGCCATGAAGACCGGGACCTTGGCATGCTCCAGCATGCTGCGCGTCGCCCCGCCCAGGATCGCCTCGCGGAAGCGCGAGTGTCCATAGGCGCCCATCACAAGGAGGTCGGCGTCGAGGTCGGCGACATGGCGGGCGATCACCTCGGAGACGCGCGGCAGGGTCTGGGCGAGGATCGTCACCTCGACGCTGACGCCGTGACGGCTCAGCATCTTGCTGAGTTCCTCGCCGGGGTCGGTAGATTCGGTGCTGTGGCGCTCGGGCGCGACGATGCAGATGTTGACCTCCTCGGCCGCCTGCAGGAGCGGCAGGGCGCGGCGGATCGAGGCCATGGCCTCGGCCGACTCGTTCCACGCGACGACCACGCGCTTGGGCTTCAGCGGAACGGCCTTGCCGTCGGCGAGGACGACGACCGGGGAATTGCCCTGGAACATCGCCGCTTCGACCACCACGGGCGCATCGGCATACTGCCCCTCGCCATAGGGTTTGGGCAGAACCACGAGATCGGCGAAGCGGGCGCGGCGGGCGACGAGCCCCGCGACCGAGGCCGATTGCGCCACCAGCGCATCGACGCCCCAGGAGACATCGCTGCGCTCGAGAATGGAGCGCGCGGCGGCCTCGGTCTCGGTCGCTTCGGCCTGCGCCTGGGCGATGGTCTCGTCATGCATCAGCGCGGTCGCGCCGGCGAAGTAATACCCCGTCTGCGTCCGGTCGATGCCAAGGCAGAGCACGTCGAGATGCGCCCCGCAGGCGGCCGCGAAGGGCACGGCGGCATCGAGCACCGCGGATGCGTCCTTGGCGTCGGTGAGAACGGTCAGGATCGATTTGTAGGCCATGGTTTCCTCCCTCTGATGGGCTCCTGATCCGGCTTAGGCCGAGGCAGGTCGCCGCACCTTGACCTGCATCAACCGGGCCGAGCGTTGCGTTTGACATGGATCAAGGCTCTGGACGGGCCCTTCCGCGATGTGGGGGTCAGATGGAACAGCTCCGGACGGCTTTCGAGTCGGAACCGGGGCATCACGAAGGGACGATCAATGCTTGATTATGTGAAGCTCCTGATCCTTGGTCTCGTCGCGGTCTGTGCCGCGATCGCGGCCAATTACGCGCGGGACGCGGCCTACCTGGTCCACGCCCTGCTCATCATGGGCGCGGCCGCCATCACGTTCGTGGTGGTGCTGCGCAAGACGGGCGAGCCGAAAGTGCCGGCGCCCGCCAATGAATACATGGACGGACCAGTCAAGGCCGCGGCGATCGCCACGGCCTTCTGGGGGGTCGTGGGCTTCCTTGCAGGTGTCTACATTGCCTTTCAACTCGCGTTCCCGGTGCTCAATTTCGACTGGGCGCAGGGCTATCTCAACTTCGGACGGCTTCGTCCGCTTCACACCTCGGCGGTGATCTTCGCCTTCGGCGGCAACGCGCTTCTGGCGGCCAGCTTCTACATCGTGCAGCGCACCTCGGCGGCACGGATGTGGGGCGGCAACCTCGCGTGGTTCGTGTTCTGGGGCTACCAGCTTTTCATCGCCATGGCGGCGACCGGCTACCTTCTGGGCTCGACCCAGGGCCAGGAATACGCCGAGCCCGAATGGCTGACCGACCTGTGGCTGACGATCGTCTGGGTCGCGTTCCTGCTGCTCTACATGGGCACGCTGATGAAGCGGAAGGAACCGCACATCTACGTTGCCAACTGGTTCCTGCTGTCCTTCATCGTCACCGTGGCCATGCTACACGTGGTGAACAACCTGCAGATCCCGGTGTCGATCTTCGGTTCGGCCTCGGTCACCGTGATGTCGGGCGTGCAGAACGCCATGACGCAGTGGTGGTACGGCCACAACGCCGTGGGCTTCTTCCTGACCGCGGGCTTCCTGGGGATGATGTACTACTTCATCCCGAAGCAGGCCGAGCGCCCGGTCTATTCCTACAAGCTCTCGATCATCCACTTCTGGGCGCTGATCTTCCTGTATATCTGGGCCGGTCCGCACCACCTGCACTACACCGCGCTGCCTGACTGGGCCTCGACGCTCGGGATGGTGTTCTCGGTCGTGCTCTGGATGCCCAGCTGGGGCGGCATGATCAACGGCCTGATGACCCTTTCGGGGGCATGGGACAAGCTGCGCACGGACCCGGTGCTGCGGATGATGGTCACCTCGGTCGCCTTCTACGGCATGTCGACCTTCGAAGGGCCGATGATGTCGATCCGCGCGGTCAACTCGCTGTCGCACTACACCGACTGGACGATCGGCCACGTGCACTCGGGCGCGCTGGGCTGGAACGGCATGATCACCTTCGGGATGCTCTACTACCTCTTCCCGAAGCTCTGGGGCCGCGCCTCGCTCTACAGCCTGCGTGCCGTCAGCTGGCACTACTGGCTCGCGACGATCGGCATCGTGCTCTACGCGGCATCGATGTGGGTGACCGGCATCATGGAAGGCCTGATGTGGCGTGAAGTCGATGCGCAAGGGTTCCTGGTGAACTCCTTCGCAGACACCGTCGCCGCGAAATTCCCGATGTACGTGGTCCGGGGTCTCGGCGGGGTGATGTTCCTCGGCGGTGCGCTGATCATGTGCTGGAACCTCTGGATGACCGTGACGAAGGGAGTGGCCCGCAAGGACGCCCCCGTCGCGGCACCGGCAGAATAAGGAGGGCCTGACAGATGGCACTTGAAGGTCACAAGAAGATCGAAACCAACGCGACCCTCCTTCTGACGCTCAGCTTCCTGGTCGTCACGGTGGGGGGGATCGTGGAAATCGCGCCGCTCTTCTATCTCGAGAACACGATCGAGGACGTGGAAGGGATGCGCCCCTACTCGCCGCTGGAGCTTGCGGGCCGGGAAATCTACGTCCGCGAAGGCTGCTACGTCTGCCACAGCCAGATGATCCGCCCGATGCGCGACGAGGTGGAACGCTACGGGCACTACAGCCTTGCGGCTGAAAGCCAGTACGACCATCCGTTCCAGTGGGGCTCGAAGCGGACGGGGCCCGACCTCGCCCGCGTCGGCGGCCGCTACTCGGACGAGTGGCATGTCGACCACTTCACCGATCCGCAGTCGGTGGTGCCCGAGTCGGTGATGCCGGCCTATGCCTTCCTCGCCGACAACGTGTTGCGGCCGACCTACATCACCGACCTGATGGAGACGCACCGCATGGTGGGCGTTCCCTACACCGACGAGATGATCGCCGAGGCGCAGGTGGATTTCATCCAGCAGGCCACCGATTTCGGTGATCCGGGCGTGGTCGAACGCTACCCGGGCGCGCAGCAGCGCGACTTCGACGGGCAGCCGGAAGTGACCGAGATGGATGCGCTCATCGCCTATATGCAGATGCTCGGGACGCTGGTCGATTTCTCGACCTTCTCGCCCGAGGAAGCCGTGGCAAGCCGGTAAGGGAGGGCCTGACAGATGGAAGATACCTACACCATCATGCGGGTCTTCGCGGGAAGCTGGGGGATGATGTTCCTCCTGCTCTCCTTCCTCGGGGTGATCCTCTTCACGCTGCGACCCGGCAGCCGGAAGGTCCACCGCGACACCGCGAATATCCCGTTCCGTTACGATGACCGGCCGATGAGCGACGACGACGCCCCGGCACAGTCCCGCCAGTTCAAGGAGGCGCGGCAATGACCGACGACAAGAACAAGCACCCCGAAGAGCAGAAGCTGCTCGCCGGCGACCCCGAGACGACCGGCCATTCCTGGGACGGCATCAAGGAGTTCAACAACCCGCTTCCGCGCTGGTGGCTCTGGACCTTCTACGCCTGTATCGCCTGGGGCCTGGTCTATACCGTGCTCTACCCGGCCTGGCCGCTGGTGAACGGCGCCACGCCCGGCATCCTTGGCTTCTCGACGCGGGCCAACGTGGCCGAGGATATCCAGCGCTTCGACGAGATGAACGCCGATATCCGCACCCGGATCACCGAGGTCGAGCTGGCCGCGATCACCCCCGACGAGAACCCGGATCTCTACAACTACGCGATCCAGGGCGGGGCGGCGACCTTCGCCACCTGGTGCTCGCAGTGCCACGGCTCGGGCGCTGCCGGCGTGCAGGCCTCGGGGTATCCGAACCTGCTGGACGATGACTGGCTCTGGGGCGGCACGATCGACGAGATCCATTACACGATCAGCCACGGCATCC
The DNA here is from genome assembly GCA_965661995.1 of Roseicyclus sp. Taxonomy (GTDB): domain Bacteria; phylum Pseudomonadota; class Alphaproteobacteria; order Rhodobacterales; family Rhodobacteraceae; genus Roseicyclus. The sequence goes on along the minus strand of CBFIFZ010000021.1, from coordinate 1,651 downwards.
GGAACGAGGACGATCTCGACGCCCGCTACTCCGAGATGACCGCCTTCGAGGGGATCCTCTCGGATGAAGAGATCGCCTCGGTCGTGCAATACGTCCGCAACATCTCGGGGCAGGAGGCGGATGCCACCCTCGCCGCGGCGGGCGAGACGGTCTACCTCGACAACTGCGCGGCCTGTCACCTGGATGACGGCACCGGCGACCGGTTCATGGGCGCGCCCAACCTGACCGACGCGATCTGGCTCTATGGCGGATCGGAAGAAGCGATCGAAGAGACTGTTCGCTACTCGCGCTTCGGCGTGATGCCGCCCTGGTCGGCGGATGCCTCGGAGGCGGGTCGCCTCTCCGAGGCCGAGGTCCGGTCGGTCTCGGTCTACGTTCACTCCCTCGGCGGCGGCGAGTAAGCCGCCGAGGTCAAGGTTTCGCCAGCCCCTCCCGGTTGGCGGAACGGCACCGGTCCCGGTCCTGTTCGCGCGTTTCCTACGGGACCGGTGCCACATCATAGCCCGCCCCGCCGCCCCGGAAAGGGCGCGCGGGGCGGTGTTGTTTTCCGCCTGCGGTCACCGTCCGGCCATGTTGCCACCGAAACCACGCCGCATCTCGCGTCGATAGAGGGGGCCGTCGAGGGTTTTCGACGCGCAACAGGATGTTTGACGCAATGGTCGGTCGGCTTGTTTCCCGGGTTCGTTTCCTCCGCTCCGAGGAGGGCGCGACCGTCGTCTCCTGGATTACCCTGACCGTCTCGGCGCTCTCGATCCTGCTGTCGGCCCTGTCGCTCGTCTTTGGAGGGGTCGAGACCCTGGCCCAAGACACCCGCACCGCCCTCGCGAATTACCGGCTGGCAGAAGCCGCCCAGGACGCCCCATCGGACGAGACAGCGCCGGACGCGACGCTGCAGTAGCGGCGACTGGCTGCGACATCATGTGACAAGGCCAATTTCTTGGCCGTCCAAGGGTTTGATCCACGTCAAGGAGCGTGCGCGCCCCGTTTCCTAGAAGGAGAGGGCGCAGGACCACCCAGATTCCAGGAGTCACATCGTCATGAGTGCTACCGAAGAGCCGGAGAAGCTCTACGCTGCCCGTGAGCCCGTTTTTCCCAAGCGCGTTTCGGGTCGGTTCCGCAACCTCAAGTGGGTGATTCTGATCGTCACGCTTGGAATCTACTACATCACGCCATGGATCCGCTGGGACCGCGGCCCCGAACTGCCCGACCAGGCGGTCCTGCTGGACCTCGCGAACCGGCGTTTCTTCTTCTTCTGGATAGAGATCTGGCCGCACGAATTCTATTTCGTCGCCGGTCTGCTCATCATGGCGGGGCTTGGCCTGTTCCTGTTCACCTCGGCGCTGGGGCGGGTCTGGTGCGGGTATTCCTGCCCGCAGACCGTCTGGACCGACCTGTTCTTCACGGTCGAGCGCTGGATCGAGGGCGACCGCAACGCGCGCCTGCGCCTGTGGAACGCCAAGTGGGATTTCCGCAAGTGGCGGCTGCGCCTGACCAAGTGGGTCGTGTGGCTGCTGATCGCCGTTGCGACGGGCGGCGCCTGGGTCTTCTACTTCGCCGATGCGCCGACGCTGCTGGGCCAGCTGGTGACCGGGCAGGCGGCATCGGTCGCCTACATCACCATCGGCATCCTGACCGCGACGACCTTCGTCTT
>CBFIFZ010000020.1:242-22963 GCA_965661995.1 Roseicyclus sp. | reverse complement strand
TGATCGTGGGCGCGATCCTCACCGTGTGGTGGCTGATGGCCGCCGCCAGCGGCGCCGCCTATTTCGAGACGATCGACGGGCTGATCACCTCGGTCCTCGGCGATATCGTCATGTCGCTCTCGGTATTGGCGCTGTGGTATCACGCGCTGGGCGGGGTGCGGCACCTGATCTGGGACACGGGCCGCGGCCTCGATGTCGAGACGGCGGACAAGCTGGGCTGGGCGATTATCATCGGATCGGTCGCGCTGACCTTCCTGACCCTGATCGCGATCTGACGGAGGATCCCATGGCCTACATGACCGACCGCAAGCGCGTCGAGGGGCTCGGCTCTGCCAAGACCGGCACCGAGCATCACTGGACGATGACCGTCACCTCGGTCGCGCTGCTGATCCTGACCCCATTCTTCCTCGGCATCGTCGGCGGCCTGCTGGGCCAGCCCCATGCCGAGGTGGTGGCGAGCCTGTCGCGCCCCATCCCGGCGCTGATCGTGGCGGCCTACCTCGTGGTGGGCATGCATCACATGCGCCTGGGTATGCAGGTGCTGATCGAGGACTATATCCGCGGGTTGGGCCGCAAGATCGGCCTGATCGCGACGACCATCCTCTGCTACGGGCTTGCCGCGGGCGGTGTCGTGGCGCTGGCGCAGATTGCACTTTGAGGGTCCGATGAAAGATACCGTTTCCCCGAGCTATGACATCAACACACACACCTATGACGTCGTCGTCGTGGGCGCCGGGGGCGCTGGCCTCCGCGCGACGCTGGGCATGGCCGAACAGGGCCTGAAGACGGCCTGTATCTCCAAGGTCTTTCCGACGCGGTCGCACACGGTGGCCGCACAGGGCGGCATCGCGGCCTCGCTCGGCAACATGGGGCCGGACCATTGGCACTGGCACATGTACGACACCGTGAAGGGGTCGGACTGGCTGGGCGACACGGACGCGATGGAATACCTCGCGCGGGAAGCACCCAAGGCGGTCTACGAACTGGAACATTACGGCGTGCCCTTCTCCCGTACGGAAGATGGCCGCATCTACCAGCGCCCCTTCGGCGGGCACACGACCGAGTTCGGCGAGGGCCCGCCGGTGCAGCGCACCTGTGCGGCGGCCGACCGGACCGGCCACGCGATCCTGCACACGCTTTACGGCCAGTCGCTGAAGAACAACGCGGAATTCTACATCGAGTATTTCGCGACCGACCTTCTGATGAACGACGAGGGGCATTGTGTCGGCGTGGTCGCTTGGAAGCTGGACGATGGCACGATGCATGTCTTCCGCGCCAAGATGGTGGTGCTGGCGACCGGTGGCTATGGCCGCGCCTACTTCTCGGCCACCTCGGCGCATACCTGCACCGGTGACGGAGGCGGCATGGTCGCGCGGCAGGGTCTGCCGCTGCAGGACATGGAATTCGTGCAGTTCCACCCGACCGGCATCTACGGCGCGGGCTGCCTGATCACCGAGGGCGCGCGCGGCGAGGGCGGCTACCTGACCAACTCCGAAGGCGAGCGGTTCATGGAGCGCTACGCGCCGACCTACAAGGACCTCGCCAGTCGCGACGTGGTCAGCCGCTGCATGACCATGGAAATCCGCGAGGGCCGCGGCGTCGGCAAGGAGAAGGATCACATCCACCTTCACCTCAACCACCTGCCGCCGGAAACGCTGGCCGAGCGCCTGCCGGGCCTCGCGGAGTCGGCGCGCATCTTCGCCGGCGGCGACGTGACCAAGGAACCGATCCCGGTTCTGCCGACCGTGCATTACAACATGGGCGGCATCCCGACGAATTACTGGGGCGAGGTTCTGAACCCGACCAAGGACAACCCCGACGCGATCGTGCCGGGCCTGATGGCCGTGGGGGAGGCGGGTTGCGCCAGCGTTCACGGGGCGAACCGCCTCGGCTCGAACAGCCTGATCGACCTCGTGGTCTTCGGCCGCGCCGCGGCGATCAAGGCGGGCCAGGTCGTGGACCCCGAGAGCGCTGCGCCGGACGTGCCGAAAGCGTCGCTCGACATGGCGCTGTCGCGTTTCGACGACATCCGCCACGCCTCGGGCAGCACGCCCACGGCGGAGCTGCGGCTGGAGATGCAGAAGACGATGCAGGCCGACGCCGCCGTTTTCCGCACCGACAAGACGCTGGCCGAGGGCGTCGAGAAGATGACGGGCGTCGCCTCGAAGCTGGACGATCTGCATGTCACGGACCGGTCGATGATCTGGAACTCGGACCTGATGGAGACGCTGGAGCTGACCAACCTCATGCCGAACGCGATGGCCACCATCGTCGGCGCCGAGGCACGCAAGGAAAGCCGTGGCGCCCATGCGCACGAGGATTACCCGGATCGCAACGACGAGGAGTGGCGCAAGCACTCGCTGGCCACCGTCGACGGGGCCAACGTGACGCTCAGCTATCGGCCCGTGCACCTCAACCCGCTCATCGGGCATAACGAGGGCGGCATCGATCTCGACAAGATCAAGCCGAAAGCGAGGGTCTACTGATGCGTCGTGCACTGCTTCTGCTCGCCCTCGTGGCGACACCGGCCCATGCGCAATCGGACCGGGACCGCGCCCATGACATGATCGCGGCGTCGATCGTCGCGGGGGGCTTCGATGCCGAGATCGCGTCCTACGCTGCCGATTGCTACGTCACGCGCATGACCGATGCCGAGATCACAGCCCTCGTCGCGGCGGATGGCGACGTGGCGGCCCAGCAGGCCGTCATCGCGGGCATTGCTGAAAGCAGCGCGGCTTTGGGCTGTCTCGCGGCGGCGATCCCATGAGCCGCGGCGCCGCATCGGTGTTGGTCTGTGCGGCGCTTTCTGTCGCGGTGGGCGGATTGGCGGGCTGTGCGCAGACCGCCACCCCCGAACAGGCCTACGAGCGCTGCAGCGAGCGCGCGCGCCTTGCCGAGGCCCCGCGCGGCAGCATCGGTATCGGCGGCGGGTCGCGTGGCGCTTCGGCCAATCTCGACGTGACGATCACGAGCGACTTTCTTCAGGGGCGCGACCCCTACCTTGTCTATGACACCTGTTTCCGCGACCTCACCGGCGCGGGCCCGACGCGGCCCCTGATCCTGTGAGCGCCGACCAGACCCGGAGGACATGATCCATGGTTGAACTGGCCCTTCCCAAGAACTCCCGTATCCGTACGGGCAAGACCTGGCCCAAGCCCGAGGGCGCGACCAACCTGCGAAAGTTCCAGATCTACCGCTGGAACCCCGATGACGGCCAGAACCCCAGCGTCGACACCTACTGGGTCGACATGGACACCTGCGGCCCGATGGTCCTGGACGCGCTGATCAAGATCAAGAACGAGATCGACCCGACGCTGACCTTCCGCCGCTCCTGCCGCGAAGGGATCTGCGGCTCCTGCGCGATGAACATCGACGGGATCAACACGCTGGCCTGCATCTACGGCATGGACGAGATCAAGGGCGACGTGAAGATCTACCCGCTGCCTCACATGCCGGTCGTCAAGGACCTGATCCCGGACCTGACCCATTTCTATGCGCAGCACGAGTCGATCATGCCGTGGCTCGAGACCAAGACCTCCTCGCCCGAGCATGAGTGGCGCCAGTCTATCGAGGATCGCAAGAAGCTCGACGGGCTTTATGAATGCGTGATGTGCGCCTGCTGTTCGACGTCTTGCCCGAGCTACTGGTGGAACGGCGACCGCTACCTCGGGCCGGCGGCGCTGCTGCACGCCTACCGCTGGATCATCGACAGCCGCGACGAGGCGACGGGCGAGCGGCTGGACGACCTGGAAGATCCGTTCAAGCTGTATCGCTGCCACACGATCATGAACTGCGCCAAGACCTGCCCCAAGGGCCTGAACCCGGCCAAGGCGATCGCCGAGATCAAGAAGATGATGGTCGAGCGGCAGCTCTGAGCGGTCGTCTCAGGGTTTCCGGCCGGACACCTGCCAGAAGCCCGTCACCGTCACGGTGGCGGGATCGGCCGCGTAGCGCAGCACGTCCTCGACGAAGGCCATGGCCGCGTCCGACCCGCCCAGCAGGTCGGCCATGCGGGCCGCGCCGGGGGTCATGACCTCTCGGTGATTGCGCAGCTGCGCCTCGGTCGCGGGACCGAGGAACGTGTACATCGGGTCGGTCTCCATCTTCACGGCGATATCCTGCAGCCCCGCATCCAGCACGAGGCGCGGAATATCCTCGGGGTGCCAGTCCGGAAAGGCCGTGGCGAAGAAGGTCGTCAACTTGTCTTCCAGCGCCGGGATGCGCGGGGAATTTGCGTGGCGCGGCACGGCCTGCTGCCCGGTGACGAGCCGCCCGCCGGGTTTGAGCAGCCGAGCGAGATCCGCGATGGCCCCGGCGCGGTCGGGCAGGAACATCAGGACCATGAGCGACCAGATCGTGTCGAAGCTTTCCGCCTCGAATGGAAGATCGCCCAGGGCCCCGACCCGGTAGCGCAGATTGCCGAGCCCGGCCTCCTCGGCCTTGCGCGTGGCGTAGGCGACGTAGTCGGGGTTGATGTCCACGCCAACGACCTCGCAGTCCGGAAACCGCTGCGCGATCAGCCGCGACAGCCAGCCCGATCCGCAGCCCGCATCCAGCAGGCGCGTTCCCGGTTCCGGCGCGACCATGTCGACCCCGCGCTCCTGTCCGAAGATCAGCGATTGCCGCTCGAGGCGGTCGCATTCGCCGTCATAGCTGAGGATGTATTTCTCGCCGGACATGGTGTCCTCCGAATGGCTCTTGCAGGACGATAGGGACAAACCTCAACTCATGATAGCCTGCGATCATCCATTCGGGGAGTTGTGCCAATGTCCGGCACGTTGCACCTGCTTGTCGGCACCACCAAGGGCGCCTTTGTCCTGACCGAGGCGGACGGCGGCTGGTCCGTGAGCGGCCCGCATTGCGGCGGCTGGTCCATCAACCACATGGCGGGCGACCCGGCCACGGGCGCGCTCTGGGCGGGCGGAGGTGGCGACTGGTGGGGCGCGGGTGTCTGGCGGTCGCCGGACGGCGGGCAGACCTGGGCCCTGGCCAAGCTGTCGTCGGGGCAGATGGACCAATGGGCGGCGAATGATCCCGATTTCGCCGCGATGATCGGGTGGGAGGATACCTCCGCTCCCTTCGGGGACAGTCTTCATTCGGTCTGGTCGCTGCATCACGCGCACGGCGCGCTCTGGGCAGGAGCGAAGCCGGGGACACTCCTGAAATCCACCGATGGCGGGGAGAGTTGGGAGCGAAACGAAGCGCTTGCTTCGTTTCCGGGGCGCGAGGACTGGAACCCGGGTGCCGCGGGGCTGACACTTCATACCATCGTCACTTCGCCGGATGATCCGGCCAAGATCTGGCTCGGGATCTCGGCGGCGGGGGTCTTCGCCTCCGAGGACGGCGGGGCAAGCTGGGAGCGGCGCAACCGGCTGTCGAACGCGGAGGGATGCGCCCATCACGACCACCCCGCCGCGCCGCGGGACGGCGACACGGGGCATTGCGTGCACAACATGGTGCGCGCGCCGGGCTCGGACCTGCTCTATCAGCAGAACCACCACGGCGTGTGGCGCTCGACCGATGGCGGGCGGCACTGGGATGACATCACCGAGGGCCTGCCCTCGACATTCGGTTTTCCCATAGCGGTCCACCCCCATGACCCTCGGACGGTCTGGACGCTTCCCTTGAATGGCGACAGCGCCGGGCGCTACCCGCCGGGGGCCAGCGCGGCGGTCTGGTGCTCGCGCGACGGGGGCGAGACCTGGGCCGCGCAGCGCGCGGGGCTGCCGCAGGCGAACTGTTATTTCACGGTGTTGCGGCAGGCGATGGCGACGGATGCGAGCAAGGCGGGCGGCGTCTATTTCGGCACCAACACCGGGTCGGTCTTTGCCACGCGCAACGGCGGCGAAAGCTGGGACGAGATCGCGCGGCACCTGCCGACCGTCCTGTCGGTCGAGGCGGTCGAGATGGGCCGAGCCCGTCAGCTCCGCAGCATCCCCACGATGTCGTAGGTCTTCGAGAGGATCGGCACCGTGATCTCGCGCGCCCGCTCGGCGCCGCGACCGAGGATGCGGTCGATTTCGGCCGGGTCGGCCATGAGCCGCGTCATCTCGGTCGAGATCGGGGCGAGCTTGTCGACGGCGAGGTCGGCCAACGCCATCTTGAAATGCCCGAAAAGCGCGCCCGCGTGCTCATCGAGTACCGCTTGCGGGGCCACGTCGGCCAACGCGGCGTAGATGTTCACGAGGTTGCGGGCCTCGGGCCGCGCCTCGAGCCCGACCAGCGCCTCGGGCAGCGGGTCGGGGTCGGTCTTGGCCTTGCGGATCTTTTTCGCGATCGCGTCGGCATCGTCGGTCAGGTTGATGCGCGTCTTGTCCGAGGGGTCGGACTTGGACATCTTCTTCGTCCCGTCCTGCAAGTTCATCACGCGGGTCGCGGCGCCCTCGATCACGGGCTCGGTGATGGGGAAGAAGTCGACCCCGTAGTCGTGGTTGAACTTGGCCGCGATGTCGCGCGTCAACTCGAGGTGCTGCTTCTGGTCCTCGCCCACGGGCACGTGCGTCGCGTGGTATACAAGGATGTCGGCGGCCATCAGCGCGGGATAGGCGAAGAGGCCCAGCGAGGCCGCCTCGGCATTCTTGCCGGCCTTGTCCTTCCACTGGGTCATGCGGCCCATCCAGCCCATGCGCGCGACGCAGTTGAAGATCCAGGCCAGCTGCGCGTGTTCGGCGACCTGGGACTGGTTGAAGAGGATGGATTTCTCCGGGTCGATGCCCGCCGCGATGAAGCCCGCGCAGAGCTCGCGCGTGTTGTGCAGCAGCTCGTCCGCGGGCACGAGGCGCGCGGTGATCGCGTGCAGGTCGACCATGCAGTAGATGGTTTCGTGCGTGCCTTCGTCCTGCATCGTCACGAAGCGTTTCATCGCGCCGAGGTAGTTGCCCAGCGTCAGGCCGCCCGAGGGCTGGATGCCCGAGAACACGCGGGGGGTGAACTGCGTCTCTGCCATGCTGGTCCCTTAGCCCTTGGTCGTGCGCCCGCCCCTCTGGCCAAGCGCCGCGGCTTCGCTTACCCACGGGGGCAAATGGCGTCAACCGAAGGCCGCGCGCATGGAGAACCACAACGTCTCGCCCTTCAACGCGTTGCCGCCCGTGGTGGTGGCCCTCGCGGTCGTGATCTTCGGGCTGGAACTGATGTTCCAGGCCGCGACGGCGGGGTTTCTTGGCGGGCAGGGCGGCGTGGGCTGGCGGCTCGACGCGATCCGCGACTACGGCATCTTCGACGAGGTCGCGCGCTTCATGTGGCAAAACGGGATCTACCCGCCCGAAGAGCTGTTGCGCCTTGTCACCTATCCGCTGATCCACACGGGCTTCGTCCATGCGGGCTTCGTCGTGGTCTTCGTGCTGGCCATCGGCAAGATGGTGGCCGAGGTCTTCTCGCCGCTGGCCTTCGTGGCGCTGTTCCTCGGGTCTTCCATCGTGGGCGCGCTGGGGTTCGTTGGGCTGATGGACAGCCCCTATCCGCTGGTGGGCGGCTACCCGGGGGTTTACGGGCTGATCGGGGCCTTCACCTTCATGATGTGGACCGAGGCGACGGTGCGCGGCTCCGGCCGCTACCGTGCCTTTGGGCTGATCGGGGCGCTTCTGGCGATCCAGGTGCTGTTCGGCCTCATCAACGGAGAATTCGGCAGCGTGGTGGCCGACCTGTCGGGCTTTGCTGCCGGGTTCCTGATGTCGTTCGTGCTCAGCCCCGGCGGCTGGCGGCGCGTACTTGCGCGGCTGCGCTCGCGCTAGCGACGGCGAAGCGCGCTGCGGAATTCGGCGATGCGGAAAGCGCCCACCGCCTGGCCGGCGAGGCCGTAGGTCACGATGCCCAGGGTCACGAGCACCGCCAAGGTCGGGTAGCGCCAGCCGGGTGTGCCCAGAAGCGGGATCAGAAGAGTCGACAGGATGACAAGAACGACCCCCATGACCAGCGACGCCAGCACGATGCGGCCGACCCGGTTGCGATAGCGGTCGTCGAAACTCGCGACCGTGCCCATGCCGCGTTTGCCGCGCAGCAAGAGCCAGACCATCGTCCAGGCAGCGAAACTTGTCGCGAGCGCCGCGCCGACGAAGCCGATCGTCAGCGCCAGCCCGATCGCGACCACGGCGTTCACCACCATGGCAACGAGGGCATAGCGGAAGGGGCTGCGCGTGTCTTCGCGCGCGAAGTAGAGCGGCTGCAGCACCTTTTGCAGCACGAAGGCCGGAAGGCCGAGGCCATAGGCCGCAAGGGCCAGTGCGGTCTGAACCGTGTCGTCGGAGGTGAAGGCGCCGCGCTCGAACAGAACCGATACGAGCGGCGTCGGGATGACGCAAAGCGCCACGGCGGCGGGCACGGTGAGGGCAAGGCTGATCTCGCCCGCGCGGCTGAGGGCATGGCGCCCGCCCGCCTCGTCGCCGGCCCCAAGGCGGCGCGACAGGTCCGGCAGAAGCACGATGCCGATGGCGATGCCGACGACGCCCAGCGGAAGCTGGTAGAGGCGGTCAGCCAGGCTGAGCCAGACGATCGCGCCGTCGAAGAAACTGGCGACCTGCCGCCCGACGAGGAGGTTGATCTGCACGACCCCGCCCGCCAGCATGGCCGGCAGCATGATCACGGCAAGGCGCCTCATGTCGGGCGTCAGTCTGGGCAGCCGGGGCATGAGGCGAAACCCGCTCCGGGCCGCCGTGACCCAGACGAGCGCCAGCTGCGCCACGCCTGCGATCAACGTGCCCCAGACCAGCAGCGTACCGTGGTGCAACCCAGTCAGCGCCTCACCGGTCGGTGCCGCTTCGATGTCCATGCTCGTCCCCGCCAGAACCCCGCTCTCGGCCAGCACGAGCGCGGCGATCAGGACGAGGTTCAGCAGGATCGGCGCGGCTGCGGCGGCGGCGAAACGACCCGTCGCGTTCAATAGCCCTGACAGCAGCGCGGCCAGCGAGATGAAGAGGATATAACCGAAGGCCACGCGCCCGAAATCGACCGCCAGCCCGAAACGTACGTCGCCCGCGAAGCCGCCCGCCATCGCCAGAACGAACCAGGGCATCGCCAGTTGCGCGACGAGGGTCAGCACGATCAGCACGGTCGCGAGCCCCGAAAAAGCGTCGCGCGCGAAGCCGAGCGGATCGTCGCCTGCCTCGAGCTTCTTCGAGAACATCGGCACGAAGGCCGTGTTGAACGCCCCCTCGGCGAAGAAGCGGCGGAACATGTTGGGCAGCGAGAAGGCGACGAAGAAGGCCTCCGACACCGGGCCCGCGCCCATGTAGGCCGCGATCAGGATGTCGCGCACGAAGCCGAGGATGCGGCTTCCCAGTGTCCAGACGCCCACCGTGATGAAGCCCGAGATCAGGCGGATCGGCCGGGCAGCGGCGCTCATCTCAGGCGCCCGCCCGCTCGGCCACGCGTGCGATGGCGTCGCGCAGCTTGCGCTCGAGGCTTTCCTGACGCGACTTCGTGTAGAGCTTCAGGCCGAACATGTCCTTCACGTAGAAGGTATCGACCACCTGCGCGCCATAGGTCGCGATGACCGCGGACGAGATATAGATGTTCGACGCCGCCAGCGTCTTGGTCAGATCGTAGAGCAGGCCGGGGCGGTCGCGGGTGTCGACCTCGATGATCGTGTAGATCTCGGACCCTTCGTTGTCGAAGGTGATGTTGGTGGCGACCTTGAAGGGGCGTTCGCGCTTCTTGATCTTCTCGCGCCCCTCCAGCTCGCGCGAGGCCACGACCTCGCCCTTGAGGGTCTTGTCGATCATGTTGCGCAGGCGCGGCAGGCGGCGGGCCTCGTAGGGGTTGCCCTCGGCGTCCTGCACCCAGAACACCGCCGTGGCGAAGCCATCCTTCGACGTGTAGGTCCGTGCGTCCACCACGTTGGCGCCGACAAGGCTGAGGGCGCCCGCGAGGCGGCTGAAGATTCCGGGGTGGTCGTTCAGCGCGAAACAGACGCGGGTCGCGTCGCGGTCCTCGTCCTCGCGGGTGTCGATGCGGATCTCGTCGGCGCCGATGTCGCGCAGCATCTCGGCGAAGGCGACCTGCGTGGCGAGGTCCAGACCCTGCCAGTAGGGGCCGTAGTGGCGATCCATCTCGGCCTTGAGCTCGGGCTTGGGCCAGCCCTCGAGCGCGTCGCGGAGTGCCTTCTTCGCCTCGCCCTCGAGCTTGTCGCGGTTGAGATCCTCGAGCCCGGTGTCGAGCGCGGTCGCCGTGGCGCGGTAGAGCCCGCGCAGGAGCGTCGCCTTCCAGTTGTTCCAGGTGTTTGGCCCGACCCCGCGGATGTCGCAGACCGTCAGAACGGTCAGCAGCTCCAGCCGCTCGCGGGTTTTCACCGCCTTGGCGAAATCGCGCACCGTGCGGGGGTCGGCGATGTCGCGTTTCTGCGCCATGTCCGACATCAGAAGGTGATAGCGCACGAGCCATTCCACCGTCTCGGCCTCGGCGGGTTTCAGCCCGAGCCGCGGCGCGACGCTGCGCGCGATGCGGGCGCCGACGATCGAGTGATCCTCTTTCCGGCCCTTGCCGATGTCATGCAGCAGGCAGGCGATGAAAAGAACCTTGCGGTTCACCCCGCGTTTCAGGATGCCCGAGGCGACCGGCAGCTCTTCCTTCAGCTCCTCGCGTTCGATCTGGGCCAGCGTCGAGATCACCTGGATCGTGTGCTCGTCCACCGTGTAGTTGTGATACATGTTGAACTGCATCATCGCGACGATGGGCGCGAATTCCGGCAGGAAGGCCGCCAGCACACCCAGCTCGTTCATCCGCCTCAGCGCGCGTTCCGGGTTGCCGTGCTTGAGCATGAGGTCGAGGAAGATGCGCACCGCCTCGGGGTCGCGGCGCATCTCGTCGTCGATCATCCCGAGATTCGCCGAAATCGCCCGCATCGCGTCGGGGTGGATCAGGTAGCCCGTCCTCAAGGCCTCTTCGAAGAGCCGCAGAATGTTCAGCTTGTCCTCGAAGAACCGGACCTCGTCGGCGGGCGTGATCCGGTTCTGCTTGAGCGTGTAGCCGTCCTTCAGCTTCTTCTTGCGCGACCGTCCCCGCAGAAAGCCGAGGATTGCCGGCTCCTGCTTGACATGCCGGGCCTCGAGCTCGGTCAGGAAGATGCGCGTGAGCTCGCCGACCCGGGTGGCATGGCGGAAGTAGTCCTGCATGAAATGCTCGACCGCCCGCCTGCCAGAGTGATCGGTGTAGCCCAGCCGTTCGGCCACGGCGACCTGGTTGTCGAAGGTCAGCTGGTCCTGCGCGCGTGCCGCGATCAGGTGGAGGTGGCAGCGCACGGCCCAGAGAAACCGCTCGGCCGCGTCGAAGGCCGCGAACTCGTCTGGCAGGAAGACGCCGAGGTCGACCAGCTCGGCCGCGGTGCGCACGCCATGTTCGTACTTGGCGATCCAGTAGAGGGTCTGCAGGTCGCGCAGACCGCCCTTGCCCTCCTTCACGTTCGGCTCGAGCACGTAGCGCTGGCCGCCCTGTTTCTTGTGCCGGTTCGCCCGCTCTTCGAGCTTGGCCTCGATGAACTCGCCCACTGTGCCGCGGAAGAGCTGCTCGCGCAGCGCGGTCTTGAGGTCGCGCCCGATGCTTTCTTCGCCTGCGAGAAACCGCATCTCGAGCAGGCTTGTCCGGATCGTCACGTCCTGTTTGCCGAGCCGCAGGCACTCCTTCACCGTGCGGCTCGAATGGCCGACCTTCATGTGAAGGTCCCAGAGCATGTAGAGGCTCGATTCGATGACGCTCTCGATATGCGGGGTCAGTTTCCACGGCGTCACGAAGAGCAGGTCCACATCCGAAAAGGGCGCCATCTCGCCCCGCCCGTATCCACCCACGGCCATGACCGCCATGCGCTCCGTGTCGCTCGGCATCTGGTTGCGGTGCAGATGCGTTTCGGCCACGTGCAGCACGGCCCGCACCAGCCCGTCGGTCAGGTAGGTATAGGCCCGCGTGATGCGGCGGGCCGTCAGGGGGCGTGCCTCGATGCCGCCTTCGATCGCGCGCCGTCCGGCGACCTGCGCCGCCTGCAGGATCTGCGTCGCGATGCGACGGATCTCACCGTGATCCGTCACGCCCGCGATCGCGGCGTCGAGCGCGTCGCGCAGCGCCGCGTCGTCAAGGATCTCGCGTGCCGGCGCGATCAGCTCGCCCGGTTCCGAGGGAGTGGGGGGAAGCGTCGGGTTTCGGTCAGAAACCGAAACCGCCAAGGCGTCTTGGGGCGGGGTCAATCACGGCCACCTGATTGTCGATCACTTGGGTGATGGCCATCGCGCGCTGGTTCGTGCCGTCACTCAGCAGCCGGAATACCCCGTTCGCGCCCTCGAAACCAGAGCTAGCGACAAGGTCGGCCGCACCGAGGCGCCCCGCGGAGGCCGCGGTCTCGCCCGCGGCCCGGATCGCATCGTAGCCGAGCGCGCCGAGGATGTGGGGCGGGGTGCCGTAGGTCGCCTGGTAGCGGGCGTTGAAGTCGGCCGTGGCCTGCGGATCGGGCACGGCGAACCAGCCGCCCTGAAGGCCCGACAGCTCCAGCGTCTGCGGAGGCGTGTCCCAGCGTGTCAGGCCCATCATCCGGACGGTTTCGATGTCGAGGCCGTTTTCAGGCAGGAGCTGCGCGAAGAAGGGCAGGGCGCCCGCGCTGTCGGACGTCAGCATGAGGGCGTTGGCGTCGGTGCCGCGCACCGCGGCGACGATCTGCGGCACGGTGTTGATCACGCCGGTCTGCGAGAACTCGTAGGGCACGGTCGCCACGACGGTCGCCCCCGAGCTTTGCGCGGCGCGCATCACCGCGTCGCGGGCGACTTGCCCCGCGAGGTTCTGGGCATGGGCGACGACGATCCGGTTGCGGCCCTGCGCCGCGGCGTAGGAGACCACGCGCGCCGCCGTGTTCTGGAACGTGTGGCCCAGCACGAAGACATTGCCGCCTGCGATCTCGGTGTTGTTCGAGAAGCTGAGCACGTTCACGTTGGTGTTCGCCACGGCAACGCCGACCGCGGCCGCGGCATCGGAACGCAGGGGGCCGACGATGAGGTCGGCGCCAGCCTGCACCGCCTCGCGGGCGACGGCGGCGGCTTGTGCGGCCTGGCCGGCAGTGTCATAGACGGTGATCTCGACGGTCACTCCGGCCAGCTCGGAGGCCGCAAGACGCGCGGCGTTCTCGAGGCTTCGGGCGATGGCGGCGTCGCCGCCCTGGCCGGAACTGACCGGCAGAAGCATCGCGACCTGCACCGTCTGGCCGCCGACCCGAGGGCCTGCGACGCTCGGCAAACCGACCTGGCAGGCGGCCAGGACGGACGCGAGCACCAAAAGCCCCAGAAGCCGCAAAGGGTTGCGGATGGAACGCAAAGCGGAAAACATGGTACTTGAACCTCCGTGGGGCACTGCCTGTCCTGTCTGGCCTAGGCTACGGTGTCCGGCGCGGCAAGTAAACGATGCCGACGTCCTGCGGGGCGTCCCTGGGCGAGACACCACCGATGAGCGATGACATGCAGGCAGGCCAGGGGCCCGCGCGGAGGGCCGCACTGGCCCCGGCACTCTACCTTGTCGCGACCCCGATCGGCGCGGCGCGCGACATTACCCTGCGCGCGCTCGATATCCTCGCCAGTGCCGACGTTCTGGCCGCCGAGGATACGCGAACGCTGCGCCACCTCATGGACATCCACGGCATCAAGCTGGGCGACAGGCCCCTCTGGGCCTATCACGATCACAACGGGGCGGCCGTCCGCCCCCGCATCCTGAAGGCGCTGGCCGAGGGTCGGAGCGTCGCCTATTGCTCCGAGGCCGGAACGCCGGTCGTGGCCGACCCGGGATACCAATTGGCGCGCGCCGCGATCGAGGCCGGCGCGACCGTGACCGGGGCCCCCGGACCGTCGGCCTCGATCCTCGCGCTCAGCCTGTCGGGCCTGCCCTCGGACCGGTTCCTCTTCGCAGGCTTTCCGCCGGCCCAGGCCGGTGCCCGCGCGCGCTGGCTGGACGAGATCGGACAGGTCGAGGCGACATTGATCCTCTACGAAAGCCCGAAGCGCATTCACCGGCTGTTAACCGAGCTGTGCGAAAGATGGGGCGAGACGCGGGAAGCTGCGCTATGCAGGGAACTGACGAAACGCTTCGAAGAGGTACGGCGCGGATCGCTCGGGTCGCTGCGCGACGGGCTGCAGGATGCGCCGGTCAAGGGTGAGATCGTGCTGGTTGTGGGTCATCCCGTGGTGGTCGTGCCGACGCAGGGCGATCTGGATGCCGCGCTGGCCGCGGCGCTTGGTCGGCTGCGCGTGAAGGAAGCCGCCGCAGAGGTGGCCGAGGCGCTGGGCCTGCCCCGGCGGGATGTGTACCAGCGCGCGCTTGCGCTGAAAAAGGATGGTGACGCATGAGTGGTTTGATTTCGCATCTGAAAGGACATGCGGCCGAGGAGCGCGTGCTGCGGGCCTATCAGTCCACCGGGCATCGCCTGGTCTGCCAGCGCTGGCGTGGCCCTGGCGGGGAGATCGACCTGGTCTTCGAAAAGGATGGCGAAGTTGTTTTCGTCGAGGTGAAATCCTCGCGCAGTTTCGCGGCGGCGGCGGCGCATCTGACGCGGCGCCAGATCGCGCGCCTGATGACCAGTGCCGAGGCCGCGCTCGGCTTCTTTCCGAAGGGATCGCTTACGCCGATGCGCTTCGACGTGGCGCTTGTGGACGGGGGCGGTCGGATCGACGTGATCCCGAACGCGCTTCAGGCCGCATGAGGCAGCAGGCTTGCGCCTGTCGCCCGGTCACGCCAAGTAGGGCGTGACGCAACTGGCGGGAGCGGGCGCATGAAAGTCGCCTTTCAGATGGACCCCATCGGGTCGGTGAACATCAACGCGGACAGCAGCTTTCGCCTCGCCGAAGAGGCGCAGGCGCGCGGTCACGAGCTTTGGGTCTACACGCCCGATCACCTGAGCTACCGCGAAGGCCGGATCATGGCCGTGGCGCAGCCCCTGACGGTGCAGCGCGTGCAGGGCGATCACGCCCATCTCGGCGAGGCGGTCGATCTCGACCTTGCCGATGTCGATGTCGTGTGGCTGCGGCAGGACCCGCCGTTCGACATGGGCTATATCACCACGACGCATCTGCTCGACCGGCTGAAGGGGCAGACGCTGGTGGTGAACGACCCGTTCTGGGTCCGCAACTCGCCCGAGAAGCTGCTGGTCCTCGATTTCCCCGAGCTTACCCCGCCCACCACCATCGCGCGTGACCTCGCGGTCTTGCGCGCTTTCAAGGAAAAGCACGGCGATATCATCCTCAAGCCGCTCTACGGCAACGGTGGCGCGGGCGTTTTCCGCCTGCCCGAGAGCGACCGCAACCTCAACTCGCTGCACGAGCTGTTCACCGGCATGAACCGAGAGCCGCTGATCGCGCAGAAGTTCCTGCCGGACGTGGCGGCGGGCGACAAGCGCGTGATCCTTGTCGACGGCGAACCGGTGGGCGCGATCAACCGGGTACCCGCCGAGGGCGAGACGCGGTCGAACATGCATGTCGGCGGCCGCGCCGAGAAGGTCGGCCTGACCGAGCGCGAGCGCGAGATCTGCGCGGCCATCGGCCCGCGCCTGCGCGAGATGGGGCAGGTCTTTGTCGGCATCGATGTCATCGGTGGCTGGCTGACCGAGATCAACGTCACCTCGCCCACCGGCATCCAGGAGCTGGAGCGCTTCGACGGGATCAACGTGGCTGCACGGATCTGGGAGGCGATCGAGGCGAAGCTCTAGGCGGTTTTCGCTCCGATCAGGCGATAGCCAAGCGCCTCGGCGACATGGGCCTGTCCGATGGTCGCGTCCCCTTCGAGGTCGGCGATGGTGCGGGCCAGCCGGAGGATGCGGTGATAGCCGCGCGCTGTGAGCTTGAACCGATCGGCGGCTTTCAGCAGGAAGCTCTTTCCGGCTTCATCCGGCGTCGCGATCTCGTCGAGCAACGCCCCTTCGACATCGGCGTTGACCCGCGCGGGAACCCCCAACGCGGCGAAGCGCGCGGCCTGCACGTCCCGCGCTGCACGAACGCGGGCGGCGATGTCGGTGCTTTTTTCGCCGTTGGCGGGCAGGTCGAGATCGGCATAGGCCACCGGGGGCACCTCAAGCCGGAGGTCGAAACGGTCCATCAGGGGCCCCGAGATGCGGCCCATGTAATCCTCGCCGCAGAGCGGTGCGCGCCCGCAGGCCTGGCCTGCATCGTAGAGCTGGCCGCAGCGGCAGGGGTTGGCGGCGGCGATCAGCAGGAAACGGCAGGGATAGGTGACATGGGCGTTGGCGCGGGCGACGACGACATCGCCCGTCTCGATCGGCTGGCGCAGGGTCTCCAGCACGGCGCGCGGGTATTCCGGGAACTCGTCGAGGAAGAGAACCCCGTTGTGGGCCAGGCTGATCTCGCCCGGTTTCGCGCCACGCCCGCCGCCGACGATCGCCGCCATCGAGGCCGTGTGATGCGGTGCGCGATAGGGGCGCGTGCGGGAGATGCCGCCTTCGTCCAGCAGGCCCGTGAGCGAGTGGATCATCGAGGTTTCCAGCGCCTCGGCGGCCGAGAGCGGTGGCAGGATGCCCGGCACGCGGGCGGCCAGCATCGACTTGCCCGAGCCGGGGCTGCCGACCATGAGCAGGTGGTGTCGACCTGCCGCGGCGATCTCGATGGCGCGTTTCGCGCGTTCCTGCCCGCGGACCTCGGACAGGCATTTCAGATGCGCCTCTTCGCGCACTTCTCCCGGTTGGGCAGGGTCGAGCGGGTGGCGGTCGGTCAGGTGTGCGATCAACTCGGCGAGGCTGCGCGCCGCGAAGACGGGCGTGGCCCCGACCCATGCGGCCTCGGCCCCGCAGCCTTGCGGGCAATACAGGACGCGCCCGTCCTCGCCCGCGGCAAGCGCGGTGGGCAGCGCGCCGATGACCGCCACCAGCGTGCCGTCGAGCGACAGCTCTCCCAAGGCCATGGCGCTTTCCACCTTGTCGCGCGGCACGATGTCGAGCGCGGCGAGAAGCGCCAGCGCGATGGGCAGGTCGAAATGCGATCCCTCCTTGGGCAGGTCGGCGGGCGAGAGGTTCACCGTGATCCGCTTCGACGGCAGGGCGATGGCCATGGCCGAAAGCGCGGTGCGCACGCGCTCGCGCGCCTCGGACACGGCCTTGTCTGGCAGGCCCACGACGGCGAAGGCCGGCACGCCTGGCGTGACGGCGCATTGCACCTCGACCCGGCGCGCTTCGAGCCCTTCGAAGGCGACGGTATGGATGCGGGAGAGGCTTTCGGGGCGCACGGCGTCGAGCATGGTTAACGCCTACGCCAGAGGCGTTAGCAAATCGTAAACGGCGGCAGGCCGCTAGGCTTCAGGCGGGGCGATGGGGAAGGGGCGGCGCGGCAGGCCCATCTCGTAGGTGGGTTGCTCCGGCCCCTGCGTCTCACCCATGGCACGCCAGCGCCGCAGCGGGCCGTGTGCCAGATGTGCCGCGACATAGGCGCGGGCCCGGTCCGACATGGGCAAGTCGTAGCCCGCGATACGCATCGCCACCGGCGCGTAGAAGGCATCGGCGAGCGAGTAGTCGCCGAAGAGGAACGGGCCGCCAGAGCGGTCGAGCGCGGCGGACCAGAGCCCCTCGATCCGGGCGAGGTCGGACAGCACGTCCTCGGAGGGCGTGAACCCGTCCCATGCCGTGCGCAGGTTCATCGGGCAGGCAGCGCGCAGCGCGGTGAAGCCGGAGTGCATCTCGGCGATCATGGACTGGGCCATGGCGCGGTCCACCGGGTCCGCGGGCAGAAGGCCGCGGTCGGGAAAGGCCTCGGCCAGGTGCCAGCCGATGGCGACGGTGTCGCGCAACAGGCCGCCTTGGGGCGTCTTCAGCGCGGGCACCGTGCGCACCAACGGTGCGAAGCGAGCCATGTCCTCGGCGAAGGCCGGACGATAGAGGATCGTGGCCTCGACCTTGACCGGGATCTCGAAGACCTCGAAGGGCAGCCAGCCGCGCAGGGACCAGCTGGAATAGGAACGATCACCGATGAGAAGCGTATAGGTCATGCGCGCAGCAGCACACGATCCGCCCGGATCGGTCAATCACGCATTCGTGATGCTCCGGATCAGCCCCCGCGATGTAGCGCCCCGAAATTTTCTGTCCAGAAAAGTGAACCGGTCGGCGTTTCGCTGCGTAACCCTAATAGAACGCTGCTTGCCAAAGGCGTCGGGAAAACCAAACCGGGGGGTGCGATATGGCACTGGACATGAGCGGAGAACACAGCCTCAGCCGGCGCGCGATGCGGGCCGAGCTGCTGGATGCGGAAACGGAACTCAAGCTTGCCTATGCCTGGCGCGATGAACGTGACGAAGAGGCGCTGCACCGCCTCGTGACCGCCTACATGCGCCTCGCGATTTCCATGGCCGCCAAGTTCAAGCGCTACGGCGCGCCGATGAACGACCTGATCCAGGAAGCGGGCCTCGGCCTCATGAAAGCTGCCGACAAGTTCGACCCCGACCGCGGCGTGCGTTTCTCGACCTACGCGGTGTGGTGGATCAAGGCCTCGATCCAGGATTACGTGATGCGCAACTGGTCGATGGTGCGCACCGGGTCGACCTCGAGCCAGAAATCGCTGTTCTTCAACATGCGCCGCGTGCAGGCCCGTCTCGAGCGCGAGGCGATGGCCTCGGGGCAATCGCTCGACAAGCACCAGCTGCGCCAGATGATCGCCACCGAGGTCGGCGTGCCCCTGCATGACGTCGAGATGATGGAAGGGCGGCTTGCCGGCTCCGACTACTCGCTCAACGCGACGCAATCCGTCGACGACGAGGGGCGCGAATGGATCGAAGCACTGGAAGACGACAGCGCGCAGGCCGCCGATATCGTCGAGGATAGCCATGATCGTGAACAGCTGCGCGACTGGCTGATCACCGCGATGCAGGCCCTGAACGACCGCGAACGCTTCATCGTGCGCGAGCGCAAGCTGCGCGACGAGCCGCGGACGCTGGAAAGCCTAGGCACGGAGCTTGGCCTCTCGAAGGAGCGCGTGCGCCAGCTCGAGGCCGCCGCCTTCGCCAAGATGCGCAAGACGCTCGAGGCGCAGTCGAAGGAGGTCCGGTCATTCTTCGCCGCCTGATCCTCCACGCGCCGCTGGGTATCCTGGCCGGTCTCTTCGTGCTGTCCATCGCCACGGCCTCGCCCGTGGCGCAGGTCGGCGGCGAGATTGTGGACGCCCCGCCGGTGCCGATGACCATCGCGTTCCTGCGCTGATCCCCGGTGCAGTTCCGTTGTGCCACCGCTGTTTCAGCGGCCCTTGTGCTTGGCGCCGGGGCCGCTTCCGCACAGGCCATGCTTGCGGACATCCTGAGCGCTGCGGATGCCGCCGAGATCGTGATCCTGGGCGAGGTGCATGACAACCCCGCCCATCATGCCCTGCAGGCCGATGTCCTGTACGGGCTGTCACCCTCGGCGATCGTGTTCGAAATGATCTCGGCCAATGAGGCCGCGCTGGTCACGCCCGAGATCGCCGCGGATGCCGCGGCGCTTTCCGCGGCGCTGGACTGGCCCAATTCGGGGTGGCCCGACTTTTCCTATTACGCGCCGCTCTTCGCCTTCGGGACCGATGTTCCGATCTATGGCGCGGGCGTGGGGCGAGAGGCGGCTCAGGGCGCTTTTGCCGAGGGGGCGGCGGCGGTCTTCGCGGGGGACGCGGGCCGCTTCGGCCTCGACATGGCGCTGCCCGAGGACGAGCAGGCCACGCGCGAGGCCGAGCAGATGGCCGCCCATTGCGACGCCCTGCCCGAAGACATCCTGCCCGGTTTCGTCGAAGCGCAGCGTCTGCGGGATGCGGCGCTGGCCGAGGCGGCCTTGGCGGCGCTTGAGGCCCACGGCCCGCCCGTCGCCATCATCACCGGCAACGGGCATGCGCGCCGCGATTGGGGGGTGCCCGCGTTGCTCGCCATCGCCGCGCCCGATGTAAGCGTCTTCGCACTGGGCCAGTTCGAGGCGCCGCCGGAGGGCGATGTGCCCTTCGATCTTTGGACCCTCGCCGATCCGGTGGACCGCCCCGACCCCTGCGCGGCGTTTCGCTGAATGGCCTTTGCGCGGCAGAGGCCCCATATCGGGGCGATGCTGCCGCCGCGCCTGATCCGATGGGCCTTTCGCCTCAGTCTTGCGGGGTTCCTCGCAACGCTGGTGGTCTATGCGGGGCTGGTCGTCTCCATCGCCTTCCCCGCGCCATTCTTCGCGCATGAGCGGAGCGGCGGGGCGATCACCTTCCATGCCGAGGCACCGCTACCGCCCGAGGCCGCACGGATGGGCGAAGAGGTCACGGCGCTTCTGTCGGCCGCCCCGCTTGGCCCGCCCGGGCCGGTCGATGTCTGGCTGGTCGACGACGGGTTGCCCTTGCGTATCTTCTTCGCCGGCAGCCCGCGCGCCTCGGGTCTGACCTACCCGGTCACTTCGCTGGAGAACGTCTTTCTGCGCCATGCCGATTTCGCGTCCAACCGGCTGGTGCGCGGGGGCGTGGCCGTGCCGCCGCCCAGGACGCTGAGTTATTACCTCGTCCACGAGATCACGCATCTGCAACTGGCCGCCCAGGTTGGCCGTTGGCGCGTTGTGCGGATGCCGCGCTGGATCAACGAGGGTTATGCCGACTACGTCGCCCTTGGCCCCGCGCCGCCCGGGATGATCGCGCGGGCCGAGGCAGGCCTGCCCTTGCCGCGCGAGGTCTTCGGGACCTACCCACGGGAACGGGTCTGCGTGACGCTGGCGCTGACGCATCTGGCGGGCAGGGCGGAGGCGCTTTTCGCGCTCGATGCCGGGCTGCCGGCGGATCGGGCCTGCCCGGTGCTGCCGGAGTTCGGCATTGCCCTTGGGCCGCCCGCGCCCTAACCTCCGCCCGCCTTGGGAAGGGACGGCCCATCATGCTGGCGGACAAGCGGATTCTCCTGATCATCGGCGGCGGCATCGCGGCCTTCAAGTCGCTCGACCTGATCCGTCGCCTGCGCGAGCAGGGCGCGACGGTGGTGCCGGTGCTGACCAAGGCGGGCGAGGAATTCGTCACGCCGCTGTCGGCCTCGGCATTGGCGGCGCAGAAGGTCTACCGCGATCTCTTCGACCTGACGGACGAGGCCGAGATGGGCCATATCGAGTTGAGCCGCGCCGCCGACCTGGTCGTCGTGGCCCCCGCAACCGCCGACCTGATGGCGAAGATGGCCCACGGCCATGCCAATGATCTTGCCTCGACCCTTCTGATGGCGACCGACAAGCGGGTGCTGATCGCGCCGGCGATGAATGTCCGCATGTGGGAGCATCCCGCGACGCAAAGGAACCTTGCCACGCTGCAGGGCGACGGCGTGCTGGTGGTGGGGCCGGATGAAGGCGCCATGGCCTGTGGCGAGTTCGGGCCGGGCCGCATGGCCGAGGTGCCCGAGATCGTCGCCGCGATTGGGTTGGCGCTGTCGGACGGGCCGCTGAAGGGCAAGCATGTGCTGGTGACCTCGGGTCCGACGCATGAGCCGATCGATCCGGTGCGCTACATCGCCAACCGCTCCTCGGGCGCGCAGGGCACGGCGCTGGCCGCGGCGCTGCGCGATCTGGGGGCAAGGGTCAGTTTCGTCACCGGCCCGGCCAGCGTGCCGCCGCCCGAGGGCGTCGAAGTGATCCGCGTCGAGACCGCGCGCGAGATGGCAGAGGCCGTCAATGCAGCGCTGCCCGCCGATGCCGCCGTCTTCGCCGCCGCGGTGGCCGATTGGCGCGTCGCCAATGCGGCGGGACAGAAGATGAAGAAGGACGGCACGGGCAGCCTGCCCGCGCTGGAGTTCGCCGAGAACCCCGACATTCTCGCCGGTGTGGCGCAGATGGGCGAAGGTCGCCCGCGGCTGGTCGTGGGCTTCGCCGCCGAGACCGAGAGCGTCGAGGCCCATGCCACCGCCAAGCGTGCGCGCAAGGGCTGCGATTGGATCGTTGCCAATGACGTCTCGCCCGGCACCGGCATCATGGGCGGGGCCGAGAACGCCGTGACGCTGATCTCCGAGGCGGGCGCTGAGGCCTGGCCGCGCCTGTCCAAGGCCGAGACGGCGCGGCGTCTTGCCCTTCGCATCGCCGAGGCCTTGGCCTGAGCCTTTGCCGGGTCATATGCATATTTGAGGAAAGATGAAGGGGGCGGGGTGGCCGTTCTGATAGAGGTCATGCGCGAGGATTGGGCGGACGCCGCAGTGGCGCTGCCCGACTACGCGACGGCGGGGGCGGCGGGGGCCGACCTGCGCGCCAACCTTCCCGTGGGGGATCGGATCACGGGGCTTCTCCTGAAGCCGGGCGCGCGGATGCTGGTGCCCACGGGCCTGCGCGTGGCGATCCCCGAGGGGTTCGAGCTGCAGGTCCGCCCACGCTCGGGCCTTGCGCTGAAGCACGGGGTCGGGCTTCCCAACAGCCCCGGCACGATCGACAGCGATTATCGCGGGCCGCTGGGCGTTATCCTCGTGAACTTCGGGCAGACAGCGTTCCGCATCCGCCATGGCGCGCGCATCGCGCAAGCGGTTGTCGCGCCGGTTACCCGCGTGACCTATGCCGAGGTCGCGGCGCTGGATGACACGGCGCGCGGTGGTGGCGGCTTCGGCTCCACGGGGGTCGGCTGATGCTCTTCGTCTTCATCATGGCGGGCGTGCTCTGGGGGATCGGGCACCTGATGAAGGCGCCGGTGCAGGCGCGGCTCTACATGCTGGGCCTGCTGTATGTCGCCGTACTCGGCGTGCAGATCGCACTGCCCGAGGGCGCCCCCCTGCGCGAGGCGACAGGAGGATCGCCGGCGTTATGGCTGATCCTCGGTGCCTTCCTTGTCCTTGCG
>CBFIFZ010000020.1:0-232 GCA_965661995.1 Roseicyclus sp. | reverse complement strand
TGGCCTATCGGGCCATCCTCTCGCGGCTGCGCTCCCGTGCCGAGGCGAGGGAGGCCGAGCGCGAGGCGGCCGCGCCCGCGGCGCCCAAGGGGCCCTTCACCGACGAGGAACTGGAGCGCTACGCGCGCCACATCACCCTGCCCGAGATCGGCGGTGGCGGTCAGCGCGCCTTGAAGGAGGCGAAGGTGCTGGTCGTGGGGGCCGGTGGCCTCGGCTCGCCCGCGCTGCTTTA
>CBFIFZ010000019.1:0-23464 GCA_965661995.1 Roseicyclus sp. | reverse complement strand
GCGGTTTTCATGCTGTTCACCATGGCGAACGTGGGCCTGCCCGGCACCTCGGGCTTCGTCGGCGAATTCCTGACGCTGATCGGCGTCTTCCAGGTCAACACCTGGGTCGGCGTCCTGGCCGCGACCGGTGTGATCCTGTCGGCGGCTTACGCGCTCTGGCTTTACCGCCGGGTCGTCTTCGGCGACCTGATCAAGGAAAGCCTGAAGTCGATCACCGACATGGACCGGCGCGAGCGCGCGATCTTTGCGCCGCTTGTCGTCATGACCCTTCTTCTGGGCGTTTACCCGAGCCTTGTGACCGACATGATCGGCCCCTCGGTCGAGGCGCTCGTTTCGCAATATGACACGGCACTGGCGGACCACGCGTCCGACAGCCAGTTCGCCGCGAGTGCCGAGGTAAGCCAATGATCGGTTCCGACCTTGCCATCCTGATCCCCGAGATCGTCCTTGCCCTTTTTGCCATGGCCGCGCTTCTGGGGGCGGTCTACACCTCGAAGGACGGGCTTGCGCCCGCGCTGACATGGGGCACGGCGATCCTCTTCGTTGTCATGGCCTTCTACATCGGCGTGACGGGCAACGGCACTCGGGAAGCCTTCGGCGGCATGTTCGTCGACGACGCTTTCGCGCGCTTCGCGAAGGTGACGATCCTTCTGTCGGCGGCGGCGGTGCTGGTGATCGGCCTCGACCGGATGGCGCGGACCGACATCCTGCGGTTCGAGTACCCGATCCTCATCACGCTGGCCGTCATCGGCATGATGATGATGGTCTCGGCGGGCGACCTGATGGCGCTTTACATGGGGCTCGAGCTGCAGTCCCTCGCGCTCTACGTCGTGGCCTCGCTGCGGCGCGACAGCGTGCGCTCGACCGAAGCGGGCCTGAAATACTTCATCCTCGGCGCGCTGTCGTCGGGCCTGCTGCTCTATGGCGCGTCGCTGGTCTATGGCTACGCGGGCACCACGCTGTTTTCCGGCATCATCGAGACGGCGACCGCGGGCGAGATGCCCGTGGGCCTGCTGATCGGCCTTGTCTTCGTGATGTCGGGCCTTGCCTTCAAGGTCTCGGCCGCGCCCTTCCACATGTGGACGCCCGACGTCTACGAAGGCGCGCCCACGCCCATCACCGCGCTGTTCGCGACGGCCCCCAAGGTCGCCGCCATGGCGCTGTTTGCCCGTGTCGTCCATGACGCCTTTGGCGGCGCGGTCGGCGACTGGCAGCAGATCGTGGCCTTCCTCGCCGTGGTCTCCATGTTCCTCGGCGCGATTGCCGCGATCGGGCAGACCGACATCAAGCGCCTGATGGCGTATTCTTCCATCAGCCACATGGGCTTTGCCCTGATGGGCCTTGCCGCGGGCACCCAGCAGGGGGTCGAGGCGATGCTGATCTACATGGCGATCTACGTCACCATGAACATCGGCACCTTCGCCTTCATCCTGACGATGGAAAAGGATGGCCGCCCTGTCACGGAAATCAGCGCGCTGTCGTCCTTCGCCAGTCGCGAGGGGACCAAGGCGATGGCGCTTCTGGTGCTGATGTTCAGCCTTGCGGGCGTGCCGCCGATGGTGGGCTTCTTCGGCAAGTATGCCGTGCTCTGGGCCGCGGTCGAGGCGGGGATGGCCTGGCTCGCCATCGCGGGTGTGATCGCCTCGGTGATCGGGGCCTACTACTACCTGCGCATCGTCTACCTGATGTATTTCGGCGAGGATCGCGAGGGGCTGGATGGGCGGATGGGCGTGTTGCAATACGGCGGCCTCATGGTGATGGCCGCGCTGATTGCGCTGGCCTGGCTGCCGGGCATCAACCTGCTGGGCCTCGAGGGCATGGCGGCGGCCGCCGCCGAAACCCTGGTCCGCTAGGGTGGCGGACTGGCCCGCGGGCGTAGGCCGACAGGTCCTGCCCTCCACCGACAGCACCATGGCCGAGGGCGCGCGACAGGCGCCCTCGCTGCCCGGGCCGACCTGGATCTGCGCACTGGAACAGACCGCCGCGCGGGGTCGTCGCGGGCGGGCCTGGGCCAATCCACCCGGCAATTTCGCGGCTTCGCTGGTGCTGCGCCCCGAGGGGCCGCCGGGCCATGCGGCGCTGCGCAGTTTCGTCGCTGCGCTGGCGTTGCGCGACGCCTTGGGCGCTGCGGGTGTGCCCGAGGGCGCGCTGGCGCTCAAGTGGCCCAATGACGTGCTGCTGAAGGGCGGCAAACTTGCCGGCATCTTGCTGGAGAGCGCAGGCAGCGGCGGGCGGATCGACAGCCTGATCATCGGGATCGGCGTGAACCTCGCCGCCGCCCCAATGGCGGCCGAGCTCGAACCGGGCGCCGTGCCCCCCGTCAGCCTGCGCGCCGAGACGGGCGTCACGATTACGCCCGAGGCGTTTCTCGACCTGCTCGCCGCCGCCTATGACGCCCGCGAGCGGCAGTTCACCACCTACGGCTTCGCGCCCATCCGCAGCGCCTGGCTCGCCCATGCCGCGCGGCTTGGCGAGACGATCACCGCCCGCACCGCGCGGGACGAGACCCAAGGCCGCTTCACCGACGTGGACAGCGACGGGCATCTCGTGCTGGAAACGGCGAAGGGCCCCCAGCGCATCGCGGCGGCTGACATCTTTTTCTGAGGGGGCAGACCCATGCTTCTCTGCATCGATTGCGGCAACACCAACACGGTCTTTTCCGTCTGGGACGGAGAGGCGTTCATCGCGACCTTCCGGACCTCCACCGAACACACCCGCACGGCGGACCAGTATTTCGTCTGGTTCTCGACGCTGATGGTGCATCACAAGCTGCCCGTCGAGATCACCGAATGCATCCTCTCATCCACCGTGCCGCGGGTGGTGTTCAACCTCCGCGTCCTGTGCGACCGCTATTTCGGCTGCCGCCCTCTTGTCGTGGGCAAGCCCGAGTGCCTGCTGCCCCATCCGCCCCGCGTGGACGAAGGCACGCAGGTCGGCCCCGACCGGCTGGTGAACACCGCGGGCGCCTACACGCGGCATGGCGGCGATTTGATCGTGGTGGATTTCGGCACCGCCACCACCTTCGACGTGGTGGCCCATGACGGGGCCTATGTGGGCGGCGTGATCGCACCGGGCGTCAACCTCAGCCTCGAGGCGCTGCACCATGCCGCCGCCGCCCTGCCGCATGTCGATGTGACCAAGCCGCAAAGGGTGATCGGCACGAATACGGTTGCGTGCATGCAGTCCGGTGTGTTTTGGGGCTACGTGGGCCTCGTGCGCGGCATCTGCGACCGCATCCGCGCCGAGCACGAGCGCCCCATGCGCATCATCGGGACGGGGGGGCTTGCCTCGTTGTTCTCGCAGGGCGATGTGCTATTCGACCGCATCGAAGACGATCTGACCATGCATGGCCTGACGGTCATCCACCAGTACAACAAGGACCAAGGCGCCATATGACCGACCGGAACCGGCTGATCTACCTCCCCCTCGGAGGCGCGGGGGAGATCGGGATGAATTGCTATGTCTACGGCTACGGCCCCGCGGGCAAGGAGCGGCTGATCGTCGTGGACCTCGGCGTGGCCTTTCCCGACATGGACGGCCAGCCGGGCGTCGACGTGATCCTGCCCGACATCGCCTGGCTGCACGAGCGGCGCGACCGGATCGACGGGATCTTCATCACCCACGCGCACGAGGATCACGTGGGCGCGGTGGGGCACCTCTGGGGGCAGTTGCGCGCGCCGGTCCATTGCCGCCGCTTCACCGCCATCCACGCCATGCGCAAGCTGGAAGAGGCGGGCCACAGCACCGAACAGGTGCGCATGGCCCCTGTCTGGCCCGAGGCGGTCAAGGTCGGCCCCTTCACGGTGCAATTCGCGCCCGTCAGCCACTCGATCCCCGAGGCGTCCGCGCTGGTGATCGACACGCCCGAGGGGCGCGTGGTGCATTCGGGTGACTTCAAGATCGACCGCGGCCCGGTGGTGGGCGAACCCTTCGACCCCGAGCTCTGGGGGCAGATCGGCGCCGACGGTGTGCTGGCCTACATCTGCGACTCGACCAATGTCTTCAACCGGCACGCGGGCCGCTCGGAAAGCCAGCTGCCCGAACCCATCGGTGAGCTGATCGCGGGCGCGAAGGGGATGGTCGTCGCCACCACCTTTGCCTCGAACATCGCGCGGCTGAAGACGCTGGCCGATGCCGCGGTGGCCAATGGCCGGTCCGTCTGCCTGATGGGGCGCGCGATGAAGCGGATGGTCTCGGCGGGTGAGGAATCGGGCGTTCTGACGAACTTCCCCCGCACGCTCAGCCCGGAGGAGGCGCTGGACGTCCCGCGCGAGAACCTGATGCTGATCGTAACGGGCTCGCAGGGCGAACGCCGCGCCGCCTCGGCCGCGCTGGCCCGCGGCACCTATCTCGGCCATGAGCTGAAGGAGGGGGACATGTTCCTGTTTTCCTCCAAGACCATCCCCGGCAACGAGGTGGGCGTCGCCCGCATCAAGAACGCGCTGGCCGAAAAGGGCGTCGACGTGATCGACGACAGCCACGGGTTCTACCACGTTTCGGGCCATGCCAACCGCCCCGACCTCGAGGCGATGCACGACATCCTGCGCCCGCGGATCCTGATCCCCAACCACGGCGAATACCGCCACCTGCGCGAACATGCGCAGCTTGGTCTCGCCAAGGGGATGACCGGAATCGTGGCGGCCAATGGCTCGCTCGTCGAGCTGTCGGGCAACGCGCCGCGGATCGTGGAGTATATCGACGTGTCGAAGACCTATCTCGACGGCACGGCCTTTGTCGGTGCGCTCGACGGGGTGATCCGCGAGCGGATGAAGCTGGCATTGAACGGGCTGGTCGCGGTCGCGCTGATCGTCGACGAGGATGACGTGCTGCTCGAGGACAGCTGGGTGCAGCTGCGCGGCCTGCCCGAGACGGCGGGCAATGGCGCGGACCTTGCCGAGATGATCGAGGATGCTCTGGCCGAAGCGATGCCGCGCTTCGATGCGAAGACGGTGATGGATGACGACCGGCTGGAAGAGGCGGTGCGCCGCATCGTGCGCAACCTGAGCCTGACCGAGATCGGCAAGCGGCCCGAGGTGGCGGTCCTGATCTCGCGGCTGATGGCGGCCTGATGCAAGACGGCCCGCGCGTGGCGCGGGCCGGGCATGTCAGGCGTCGGTGTCAGAGGTCGCGGGCGTGTCTGCCTCTGTGGACGTTTCGGGCTCCACCTTCTTGCGGCGGCGCGTGCGCTTGGGCTTCGGCGCCTCGGCCTCGGCCGCGGGCGTCTCCGCCGCCTCGACCTCGGCGACAGCGTTATCCGTGGCAGCTGTCTCCGGCTCGGCCGCATCCTCGTCTGCGGGGCGCTGACCGGCCGGGCCGCCGCGGCGTTCCTCGAAGCTCAGCGCGATGAAGTCGGGCATGTGATCGCCCATGCCGACCACGCGGTCGCGCCCGCGGTCCCCACGGTCGCGGCCACGGTCGCCACGGTCTCTACCGTTCCGGTCGCCACGATCCCTCGCGCCGGGGTCACGGTCGCGGACGGGTCCGCCTCGGCTGCGTTCGCGACCCTCGCTCGGGGCTTCCCGGGGGGCAGCCTCGGGCGGTTCTGCGGGCGTCGGCTTCTCCTCGGTCGCGGCATCCGCGTCGCGCCCGCCGCCGCGGCGGCCACTGCGCGTGCGGCTGCGAGAGCCGCCGCGTTCCGCGCCCTTGTCCTCGGCCGCATCCGCCGAACGGTCCTGCGATCCGCCGCCGGGTGTCCAGGGCAGCTCGGTGCGCGGGATCGTCGTTTCGATCAGGCTCTCGATGGCACCGAGATACTTGTCGTCGCTGGGCACGGCGATGGAGATCGCCACGCCGGAGCGGCCCGCGCGGCCGGTGCGGCCGATGCGGTGGACGTAATCCTCGGCATGGCTGGGGACATCGTAGTTGAAGACATGGCTGACGCTCGGGATGTCGAGGCCGCGCGCGGCGACGTCGGAGGCCACGAGGAAGCGAATCGAGCCGTCGCGAAACCCGTCGAGCGTGCGCGTGCGGTGCGACTGGTCGAGGTCGCCGTGGATCGCCTCGGCGTTCAGCCCGTGCTTTTTCAGCGACTTGGCGACGATATCCACGTCAACCTTGCGATTGCAGAAGATGATCGCGTTGGTGCAGCGCTCGCCCTCGGCCTCGATGGCCGAGCGCAGCATCTGGCGCTTGTCCTTGGCGGTGGTGTCGCGGCGCGTGGGCTTGAACTGCAGCAGGCGCTGCTCGATCGTCTCGGACGCGCTGGCCTGGCGGGCGACCTCGATCCGGGCCGGGTTCGACAGGAAGGTGTTGGTGATCCGCTCGATCTCGGGCGCCATGGTGGCCGAGTAGAACATCGTCTGCCGGGTGAAGGGCACAAGGCCGAAGATCCGCTCGATGTCGGGGATGAAGCCCATGTCGAGCATGCGGTCGGCCTCGTCCACGACCATGACCTTGACGTCGGTCAGGATCAGCTTGCCGCGCTCGAAATGGTCGAGCAGGCGACCGGGCGTCGCGATCAGCACGTCGACGCCCTTGTCGATCAGGGCATCCTGTTCCTTGAAGCTGACGCCGCCGATCAGGAGCGCCTTCGTCAGCTTCACGTATTTCGCGTAGGTGTCGAAATTCTCGGCCACCTGGGCTGCCAGTTCGCGCGTGGGGCAGAGCACGAGGCTCCGCGGCATCCGCGCGCGGGCGCGGCCGCGGGCCAGCGCCGTGATCATCGGCAGGGTGAAGCTTGCCGTCTTGCCGGTGCCGGTCTGGGCGATGCCCAGCACGTCGCGCCCTTCGAGCGCGTGGGGGATGGCGCCGGCCTGGATCGGGGTGGGGGTTTCGTAACCGGCTTCGGTTACGGCCTTGAGAACCTTGGGATTAAGGTTGAGGTCGGAAAAGCTCGTCATATGCGTCCAATCTTGCCGGGACACTCCCGGCGGTGAGATCTGGAGCGCATGGCCGTCGCGCTCCGCGGGTCGTCAGCATCGCGCGGACCGCGACGCTTGCGGGGACATAGGCGAAAAGGCTTGCCACGTCAAACAAGCTTGGTCGGCGTGCCCGCGTCACAGGGCCGAGGCGGCACGGAAGAGGGCGGCGGGCACCGCGATGTCGATCGCGCCGGACGGGCCGACGAGGCGGGCGGAGAGCCCGTGGTCCGCGGCCCGCGCGAAAAGCGCGGTTGACAGGAAGATCATGCCCACAGGCGCATCGCGGCAATGGCCATGGGTACAGCCGAGGCCACGGGTCCGGGCGTAGGGCAGTTCGATGCCGTCGCTCCACGCCTCGCTGAACGACAGGCGATGAACCCCATCGCGGCGCTGCCCGATGACGAGGGCGCGCACGGTTTCGGCCTGCCGGGTCACGAGGATGACATGCCCCATCAGGACGTGATGGGGGTGGTTCGAAATGTGCATCTGCGCGGTATAGGTGCCCGATACGCCTGTGTGGGCGTTCGACAGCATGCCGCCCCCCTGCGCCAGCGTCTGAACGGCGGTCAGCCACAAGAGCAGCGTGACGCAGAGACAAAGGGTGTGCCATCGGACCAGCATGGGGCAAGTCTCGCCCATGCCCGGTTAAGGCCCGGTTAACCCGAGGCGCTGTCGTGGAGGGTCGGGGCGTAGCCCGCACGCAGCACCGCGACGGTCGGCGCCGGGGTCAACACGCTCACAGGCGCGGCGGGGCGCGGCACGGGGGGGCCGTAGCCCCGCGGCGAAAACGGGCGCAGGCCGCTTGCGGTGACCAGATGCGCCTGCCCCTCCCACAGTGCGAAACTGCCCTCGGGCAGGTCATGGGCCGGGGCCTCGTGCCGGACCTGCCGACGGTCGCGCGTCACCCGCGCGGCATGCAGCGCCCGGTCCATCGCGTCATGCCCCGCCGGGCCATGGGCCGTGGCCCAGGCCGCTTTCCACGCGGCATAGGCGGCAGGCCGGCAATAGGCGCATGGGCGGTGGCCCGCGGCGAGTGCCACCGCCTCGTCGAGGAAGAAGAGCGGCGTCCAGCCGCGGATCGGTTGCGGCCCGTGATACAGCCCGCGCGGGTGGGTCAGGGTGCAGATGATCCAGTGCGGATGCGTCCAGCGGCGCGGGCCAAGGCGGCCTGCGTCGAACCCCAGTATCCCGCGATTGCCGGTGAAGAGGCCGCGCGCCGGATCGGCCTCGATCTCTCCGGTGGGCAGAACGCGGTTCTGGAGGGGCATGGGTGCCTCTTGGTCGCGGCTCAGGTCGTGGTCCAGACCGCCATCGCGATGCCGCCCGGTGCGAGGAATTCGAACCGGCGACCGCCGGGAAACTCGAAGATGCCTTGGGTGATCTCGGCCCCCGCGGCGGTCACCTGATCCAGCGCGGCCTCGAGGTCATCGGCACGCAACACGATCAGGGGTGCGCGCGCGGCACCGCGTTCCAGCCCGCCGCCGGTGCCCGCGTTCCGGATGTCACGGTAATCGGGGCCGTAATCCACGAACTCCCAGCCGAAGGCGGCGGCGAAGAAGCCTTGCGTCGCTTCAAGCTCGGGCGAGGTGAACTCGACATAGTCGATCGGAAGGGGGATGGGGGGCATGGGTCACCTTGGTGTTCACTATATGTTCACAATTGCTGCAAGGGCACGCCCTGTCAACGCCCGCCTCAGACCATCAGCTCCTTCGTCGCCGAGAGCGTCACGTCCGGGTAGTCGCGTGCCACGCGGTCGATGTCCCATTGCAGGCGCGTCAGGTAGACCGGGTCGCCGTCATTGTCGGTCGCCATGTGCTGCTTGTTGGCGGCGGCGAATTTCTCGACTGCGTCCTTCGACCCGTGCACCCAGCGGGCCGAGGTGAATTGCGAGCCCTCGAAGCGGACGGGCAGGCCGTATTCCAGCTCGATCCGGGAGGCCAGAACCTCGAATTGCAGCGCGCCCACGACGCCCACGATGAAGCCCGAGCCGAAGCTGGGCTTGAAAACCTTGGCAGCCCCCTCTTCCGCGAATTGCATCAAGGCCTTTTCCATGTGCTTGGCCTTCATCGGGTCCCCCGCACGGCAGCTTTGCAGAAGCTCGGGCGCGAAGGACGGGATGCCGGTGAAGCGCAGGGCCTCGCCCTCGGTCAGGGCGTCGCCGATGCGCAGCTGGCCGTGGTTGGGGATGCCGATGATGTCGCCGGCCCAGGCCTCCTCGGCCAGCTCGCGGTCAGAGGCGAGGAACATCACGGGGTTCGAGATCGCCATGGGCTTTTTCGAGCGCACATGCATGAGCTTCATGCCGCGGTTGAAATGGCCCGACACGAGGCGCACGAAGGCCACGCGGTCGCGGTGCTTGGGGTCCATGTTGGCCTGCACCTTGAAGACGAAGCCTGCGACCTTGCCTTCTTCGGGGGCGACCTGCCGGGGCTCGGCGGGCTGAACCTGCGGCTCGGGACCGTATTCGGCGATGCCGTCCATCAGCTCCTTCACCCCGAAGGAATTGATCGCCGAGCCGAACCAGATCGGCGTGAGCGACCCCTCGAGAAAGGCCGCCCGGTCGAAGGGCGGCAGAAGCTCGCGCGCCATCTCGACGTCCTCGCGCAGCTTCTCGAGCAGCGCGGCGGGAACGTGCTGTGCGAGTTTCGGGTCGTCGAGCCCCTCGATCTTGATCGATTCCGCCACGCGGTTCCGGTCGGCGCGGTCCATCAGCTCCAGCCGGTCGTGGATCAGGTCGTAACAGCCGAGAAACTCGCGCCCCATGCCGATGGGCCAGGAGGCGGGCGTCACGTCGATGGCCAGGTTCTCCTGGATCTCGTCGATGATCTCGAAGGTGTCGCGGCTTTCGCGGTCCATCTTGTTGCAGAAGGTCAGGATCGGCAGGTCGCGCAACCGGCAGACCTCGAAGAGCTTCTGCGTCTGGCTTTCCACGCCCTTGGCCCCGTCGATGACCATGATCGCGGCATCCACGGCGGTGAGCGTGCGATAGGTGTCTTCCGAGAAATCCGAGTGGCCGGGCGTGTCGACAAGGTTGAAGCGATAGCTTCGGTCGGGGCGCTGGTAGTCGAAACTCATCGCCGAGGCCGACACGGAGATGCCCCGGTCCTTCTCCATCTGCATGAAGTCCGAGCGCGTGCGCCGCGCCTCGCCCTTGGCGCGGACCTGTCCGGCCATCTGGATCGCGCCGCCGTAGAGCAGAAACTTCTCGGTCAGCGTCGTCTTGCCCGCGTCGGGGTGCGAGATGATCGCAAAGGTCCGGCGCCGCGCGATCTCGGGCGGCAGGGCGGGGCGGTTGGTGGGGGCGGTGTCCAGCATGGGCGCGGATATAGGCGAGCGGCGGTGCGGGGGCAATCGCCCCTGCGCGGCCCTATGGCCAGCCTTCCTCAGTCGTCGCCGCCGCGGCTGGCGCGGGTCAGGCGGGCGGCAGCGTCGCGGGCGTCGCCGAGGGCCGCCTCGTCGACCTCGAACCCCGCACCGGCCCGCGGATCGGTCGCCTCGGGGTCCAGCGTCAGGTCCTCGGGCAGACGCGCGCGCAGATCGGCGGTGACCAGCAGGCTTTCGACCGCGATGCCCTCGGCGAAGATGATCTCGTTGCCGTCGAACACCAGCTGGTAGCTGTCGATATGACCGCCCTCCTCGCGGGTGACGGTGGTGCCGTTCACGAGAAGCTCGGCCTTGACCAGCACCTCGGAGCGCCCGGTGCCCATCTCGTCGCGGCGCTGCCAGATGAAGAGGCGGTGCTGCGGGCTGAGGCGCAGGTCGCGGGCGGTGTTGAGCGTGCCCTCAGCGATGCGGATCGGTGCCGCGGCGCCCACGGCGCGGCGGGTCTGGTGGCCGATCCAGCGGATCGGGCGGGGGCCGTGGTCGCGGGTCAGGAGCAGGTCGCCGACCTGCAGATCCTCGACCCGGCGCTGAGCGCCGCCGGCAAGTGTCAGATGCGTTCCGGCGAAGAAACTGACCGAGGCGATATCGGCGAAGCGGTCCGGCGCCGTGTCCCTGGACGAGCCGATCAGCTCGTATTCCGTGCCCGGCTTGAGCGGCGAGAGTGGCAGCAGGTGCAGAAGCATGCCCTCCGCCGCGCTGTCGTGGCGCAGGACGAGCACCTCGATCATGTCGCCCGCTTCCCCCATGAAGCTGTGGCAATCGGCGATCGAAAGGGCCTCGCCCGGCGCGCCCACCTCGGACCCGCGCGCCACGACCTGGCCGCCCGAGGGTCCGTCGCAGATCGTCAGGCGGGCGGGCAGGGCGTCCCGCGACAGGCGGTAGGTGTCGCCCGGGATCGCGGCGTCGCCCAGCCCGATGGCATCCCCCTCGTTCGCGCCTGTCAGCGCCTGCACGGCGCTGGCCGGGTAGGTCTTGAAGCGGAAGAGCGGGGCGAGGTGCGGCATGGGTCCTCAACGGGGCACGGAACAGTGTCTTTCGGTAGGGGCGGGGACCGCGGCGGTCAAGTCTGGTGGCCCACCCCGGGCGCTGATAGGTAGGGCGCGGATAGCAGACAGAGGGAGAAAACCGGCATGGACCTGGGAATTTCGGGCAAGCGCGCGCTTGTCTGCGCATCGTCGAAGGGGTTGGGCCGCGGCTGCGCCGAGGCGCTGGCCGAGGCCGGCGTCGAGCTGGTGCTGAACGCCCGCGGCGCCGAGGCGCTGGAAGCCACGGCCGAGGATATTCGCGCGCGCTACGGGGTTTCGGTCACGACGGTCGCCGCCGACATCACCGATGAAGACGGCCGCGCGCGGGTGCTCGAGGCGGCGGGCGACCTCGACATCCTGGTGACCAACGCGGGCGGCCCGCCGCCCGGCCTGTGGTCGGACTGGGGCCGCGAGGATTTCATCAAGGCGCTGGATGCGAACATGCTGACGCCCATCGCGCTGATGACGGCGATCCTGCCGGGGATGATCGACCGCGGCTGGGGTCGCGTCGTCAACGTCACCTCGCAGTCGGTCAAGGCGCCGATCCCGCAGCTGGGCCTGTCGAACGCGGCGCGCACCGGGCTGACCGGCTATGTTGCGGGTACGGCGCGGCAGGTCGCGGCCAAGGGCGTGAGCATCAACAACCTCCTGCCCGGTTCGCATGCGACCGACAGGGCGATCGCGCTGGAGACGGCAGTCTCCAAGGCGCAGAATGTCTCGATGGAGGAGGCTCACAAGATCCGCTGTTCCGCCATCCCGTCGGGGCGCTACGGCACCATCGAGGAGTTCGGCGCGATGTGCGCCTTCCTCTGCTCGCAGCATGCGGGCTTCATCGTGGGGCAGAACATCCTGCTCGACGGTGGCCAGACCAACGCCACGATCTGAGCCGCGTGCGGGCCAGACCCTTGCAAGGGTCTGGTCAAGGCCTTGCGAGGCCTTGATCCCCACGCCCTTGCAAGGGCGTGGGCAGATCCTTGCAAGGATCTTGCCCGCCTGTTACCTGCCATTCCGATTGAATTGATCGGGTATCCCCTGCCGCATGGCCGACGCCCCCCGCCTCGAACTGGAGCATGTCACCTGTCGTTTCGACGGGCGTGACGTGGTGTCCGACGTCAGCTTCTCGGTGCGCGCAGGCGAGATCCTGTGCCTGCTGGGCCCTTCGGGCTGCGGCAAGTCCACCACGCTGCGCGTGATCGCGGGGATCGAGCGGCAATCGGCGGGCGCGATCCGCGCCGACGGCGCGACCCTGTCGGATGCCGCAACGCACCTGCCGCCCGAGGCCCGCGGCGTCGGTCTCATCTTCCAGGATTTCGCCCTGTTTCCGCACCTCACGGTCGGGCAGAACGTCGCATTCGGCCTGAAAGGCCCGAAGCCCGAGATCAAGGCGCGCGTGGCCGAGTTGTTGGCCCGCGTCGATCTCGCGGGCTACGCGGATGCCACGCCGCACATGCTGTCGGGCGGCGAGCAGCAGCGCGTCGCGCTGGCGCGCGCGCTTGCGCCGCGGCCGCGGATCATGCTGATGGACGAGCCGTTTTCCGGCCTCGACAACCGGTTGCGCGACGGCATCCGCGACGAGACCCTTCAGGTCCTGAAGGAGGAGGGCACGGCAGTGGTGCTGGTCACCCACGAGCCCGAAGAGGCGATGCGCATGGCCGACCAGATCGCGCTGATGCGCGACGGCAAGGTCGTGCAGAAGGGTGCGCCCTACAACATCTACAACGCCCCCGCCGACAAGGCAGCGGCGGCCTTTTTCAGCGATATCAACGTCATCCCCGGCCGCGTGCAGGGCGCGCTCTGCGACACCGCCTTCGGTCAGTTCCTCGCGCCCGGTCATGCGGATGGCACCGAGGTCGAGATCGTCTTTCGCCCCCAGCACGTGAAGATCGACTTCGATCGCGGCGGACGCGGTCCGAACCCCACCCCGCAGGATGGCACGCCGGCGCGCGGCGTCGTCGAACGCGCGCGCTTCATGGGCCATGAAAGCCTTGTGGAATTCCGGATGGACTTCGACGGCGGCATCCTGAAGGCGACGGTTCCCGCGGTCTTCCTGCCGAAACCGGGCACGCCGCTCTGGCTGACGGTGCGCCGGGACCGTTGCTTCGTCTTCGCCAGGAAGCGCTAGGTACATCGGCGCCTGCGTGCGTTTTGGGGCTTTGATATCTGCCCCGGAAAGCATACCTATGGACCCCGGAGACTGTAATGCGAGCCGCTTGGCGGCCCCGTCGGGCTGCGCGGCGCAAGGGAGACTGACATGCTCAACAATATCGGACCGGCGGGCCTGCTGCTCATCGCCATCGTGGTCCTCGTGCTGTTCGGCCGTGGCAAGATCGCGGGCCTGATGGGCGAGGTCGGCAAGGGCATCACCGCCTTCAAGCGCGGCGTGAAGGATTCGACCGAAGAGATCGAGAATGCCTCCACCACCGCCGAGGAAGAGACCCCCGCAGCCCGCGACGTCACGCCCCGCGGCGAGCGCGACAACGCCTGATCGCGGCCCCGGCCCCCGCGTGCCACCGGGGGCGGTCCGCCTGAACCGCAGGGACGGTCATGCCTGATATCGGCTGGATGGAGCTTCTCGTGATCGGCGTCGTGGCGCTGATCGTGGTGGGGCCGAAGGACCTTCCGGTCATGTTCCGGAAGCTGGGCCAGTTCACGGGCCGCATCCGGGCCATGGCCAAGGATTTCCAGCGCGCCATGGACGAGGCCGCGGACGAGACCGGCATGACCGAGCTGAACCGCGACCTGCGGAAAGCCACGAGTTTCGCGAAGAACCCCAAGAAGGCCGGGATGAGCGCCCTGAAGGACACCTTCGGCGACGATTTCGACCTCGACCCCGAGGTCTACCCCGAAGGGTCGGAAACCCGGCGCATCGCCGAGGAGAAGGCCGCGAATGCGCGCAAGCTGCGCGATGAGGTCGACGCGCGGCGCAAGGCGCGGGAAGACCAGATCATCGCCGACAAGCAGGCGGCCGCGGCTGCCGCCGAGGCCCCGCTGGAAGCGCCCGAGCCCGAGGTCACGCAAGCGCCCGAGCCCGAGCCGGAACCTGCCCCCGCCCGTACCGGAACATCGCAGACATGAGCGCGAACGACCCCATCGAGGACAGCTCGGCCCCTCTGATCGAGCACCTGGCCGAGCTGCGGACGCGGCTGATCCGCGCCGTCCTTGCCTTCGTCGTGGGCATGGTCGCCATGTTCACCGTGGCCGAGCCGATCCTCGAGTTCATCTCGCAGCCGCTGGCCGAGGTGCTGCGCGCGCGCGGCGAGGATGCGCGGCTGATCTTCACCGCCCCGCAGGAGAAGTTCTTCGTCCTGATCCGGATCTCGATCATCATGGGCTTCGCGGTCAGCTTCCCGGTGATCGCGCACCAGCTGTGGCGCTTCGTGGCGCCCGGTCTCTACAAGTCCGAGAAGGGCGCGATCCTGCCGTTCCTGATCGCCTCGCCGGTGCTCTTCACCATTGGCGCGGCCTTTGCCCACTACGTGGTCACACCGCTGGCGATGAACTTCTTCATCGGCTTCTCGGATGCGATCCCGGCGCTGGCGAACCTCATCGCGGGGGACGGGACATTCGCGAACCCCGACTCGTCGCCTGACAGTGGAATCCAGACCGTCTTCCTCGGATCGGTGCGCGAAAGCCTCGACCTCGCGCTGAAGTTCATCTTCGCCTTCGGCCTCTGCTTCCAGCTGCCCGTTCTGTTGACGCTTCTGGGCAAGGCGGGCCTCGTGACGGCCGAGGGGCTGGGCAACGTGCGCAAATGGGCGGTCGTGGGCATCCTGACGCTGGCCGCGCTGGTGACCCCGCCCGACGTGATCACGCAGGTGATCCTGTTCACGGTGGTCTACGGCCTCTACGAGATCTCGATCCAGCTCGTGCGCCTTGTCGAGCGTCAGCGCATCCGCCGCCTGCGCGCCGAGGGGATCCTCGACGAGGGTGAAGAGCTCTGACGCCGATGGAAGACGCTGCGCTGACACGTATCGCCGAGGCGCTGGAGCGTCTGCGCCCGGCGCCTGCCACCGCCCCCGACTGGCGTGGGGCAGGAGCCTTCGTCTGGCACGCCGACCCCGACAGGCTTGAGCCGGTGGCGAAGGTGAACCGCGTCGAGCTGGACCTGTTGCACGGCATCGACCGCTCGCGCGACACGCTGATGGCCAACACTGCGCAATTCGCGCGCGGGCTGCCCGCGAACAACGCGCTGCTCTGGGGCGCGCGGGGGATGGGCAAATCCTCGCTCGTCAAGGCGGTGCATGCCGCCTGCGTGGCCGAGGCGCCCGAGCTGAAGCTGGTCGAGGTCCAGCGCGAGGATCTGCCCTCGATCGGGCGGCTTCTGACGCTGCTGAGGGCGGCGCCCGTGCGGGTGATCCTGTTCTGTGACGACCTTTCGTTCTCGCATGACGACCAGCATTACAAGTCGCTCAAGGCGGTGCTCGACGGCGGAGTCGAGGGGCGGCCGGAAAACGTGATCTTCTACGCCACGTCGAACCGCCGCCACCTGATGCCGCGCGACATGATCGAGAACGAACGTTCGAGCGCCATCAACCCCTCCGAGGCGGTCGAGGAAAAGGTTTCGCTTTCCGACCGTTTCGGCCTCTGGCTGGGCTTCCACCCCTGTTCGCAGGACGAGTACCTCGCCATGATCCGCGGCTATTGTGCGGCACATGGCGTGACGGTCGAGGACAGCCGCCTCGTTGCCGAGGCGATCGAGTGGCAGGCGACGCGCGGCTCGCGCTCGGGCCGGGTGGCCTGGCAGTTCTTCTGCGATCTGGCGGGCCGCGAGGGCGTGGCGCTTTAGGCGATCACTGCGCGCCCCGGCTGGCGCGGGCCATCAGGGCATCGGTTTCCGTGACGCCGTCCGCCGTGGCGGGGCGCTCGCCCGCGCGGTCGGGGCGCCGCGGGCGGATGCCGCCGCCGTCTGCGAGGCGCGCCTGTGCGGTCTCCATCACCTTCAGCGCGCGGCGGTCCATGACACGGTGCCAGACCGGGGGAACGGTCGCCAGCATCGCCATGATCGGCAGGGACCAGGGCAGGGTGGGCACATCGGCCCGCGGATCCAGCCGGTCATAGGGGCGGTCGGGGTGCATGTGATGCTCGGAATGGGCGGGCGCGTTCATCATCAGGTAGGAGGAAAAGCCGCGCGGGGCGTTCCAGCTGTGATGCGGGCCGACCGGCTCGGTCCGGCCATTGGGCATCGCGAG
This sequence comes from Roseicyclus sp., assembly GCA_965661995.1. Taxonomy (GTDB): domain Bacteria; phylum Pseudomonadota; class Alphaproteobacteria; order Rhodobacterales; family Rhodobacteraceae; genus Roseicyclus. The sequence continues at coordinate 7,006 of CBFIFZ010000019.1, read as the reverse complement.
CCGCTGCAACCCGTAGTGCTGGATGTAATCCGACAGCAGGACCTGGCCGCCCGTCAGCGCGCCCAGCACGATCAGCGCGAGCGCGCCGACCGGCCCCGCGATCCAGAGGGCAAGGACCAGCGACAGAACCGTGCCGCCGACCCAGACCAGGTAGGGGTTGTGGATGCTGCGCATGGGCAGGCCGCGGCGTTCCAGCCTTTCTTCCTCGCAGGCAAGGCCGGCCATGAAGGACCCGCGCCAGGCGCGCGGAAGGTAGGCCCAGAAGCTTTCGCCGGGCAGGGGGGTGTTGGGGTCTTCGACGGTGCCGACATGGCGGTGATGCACCAGCCTGTGCGCCGAGACATGGTGCCCGAAGCCGACCGAGGTATAGACGGCCGCGCCGAGGGCGCGCATGAGGCGCGATTTTCGGTGGATCAGTTCATGCGCGTTGGGGTGGCTGACCTGGCCGAAAAAGCTGGCCGTGGCGAACAAAAGCGCGATCTTGCCCCCGACGGAGAGCGCCGGGTTGCCCAGCCCGCTCAACACGACGGCCAGAAGCGCCAGGTGGATTAGCCCCAGCGCCAGCGACAACCGGTCGGACCAGGGCGCGTGGTCGTGATCGTCGAGCCTCGGTGGCTCGAGCAGCCTGTCCATGCCCGCCGCGATCAGCGTCAGCCAAACCAGCGCCAACACCGCCGCGAAGCCCCAGACCGTCGCGCCGAGCGCGATCAGCAGGGCGGGCATCAGCGTGACGAGCGCGTATCTGCCGATGACGGGCATGTGGGCGATCCTGGTCCGACGATGGTACTGCACAGAGCTTACATGGCACGGTTCTGGGGCGAAACCATGGCCTTCCTTTCATCCGCCCAGCGTATTAGGTGAGACAGGTCAAGAAACGGTGAAAGGCCGCCCATGTCCTTCTTCAAGAAGCTCAAGGACCGGATGCTCCGATCCTCGTCCAAGATCGACGAAGGGCTCGATGCGATCATCGAGGAGGGCGCTGTCGATGAGGCGCCACCGGAGCCCGAGCAGCCGGACATGTCGAAGGCCGCCCCCGCGCCGCAGCATCGGCCAGAACCCGAGCCCGGGCCCGAACCCGAAGCCGAGCCAGAAAGGGTGCAGGACCCTGCCCCCACGCCCGCCGCCGAGCTCGAGCCGATCCGCGTCGAGGACCTCGCCCCCACGCCCGCCGAGGCACCGGCCCCGGCGGCGAAGCCAGGCCTGTTCGGGCGGCTCATGGGCCGTACCTCCGAGCCGCGGCGCGCGCTTGACGACGAGATGCTGGAACAGCTCGAAGAGCTGCTGATCTCGGCCGACATGGGCGTGGACACCGCCCTGCGCGTGACCGCGAACATGGCCGAGGGGCGCTATGGCCGCCTGATGTCCGCAAGCGATATCAAGGGTTTGCTCGCAACCGAGATCGCCCGCGTGATGGAGCCGGTGGCCCGCCCGATGCCGCTTTACCCCAAGACACCGCAGGTCGTGCTGGTGGTGGGTGTGAACGGGTCCGGCAAGACCACGACGATCGGCAAGCTCGCCAGCCAGTTCAAGGCGGCCGGCAAGAGCGTGGTCATCGCGGCGGGCGACACGTTCCGCGCGGCGGCGGTGGAGCAGCTGCAGGTCTGGGGCGAGCGCGCGGGTGTGCCCGTGCTGACCGCACCCGAGGGGTCCGACCCGGCCGCGCTGGCCTATGACGCGATGACCCGGGCCGAGGCCGAGGGCGCCGATCTTCTGATGATCGACACCGCCGGTCGGTTGCAGAACCGCGCCGACCTGATGGAGGAACTGGCCAAGATCGTCCGCGTGATCCGCAAGAAGGACCCCGACGCGCCGCACAACACGCTTCTGGTGCTCGACGCGACCACGGGGCAGAACGCGCTGAGCCAGGTGAAGACATTCCAGGCCATGGCCGATGTCTCGGGCCTGGTGATGACCAAGCTCGACGGAACCGCCAAGGGCGGTGTTCTCGTGGCGCTCGCCGACAAGTTCGGTCTGCCGATCCATGCGATCGGAGTGGGAGAGCAGATTGACGATCTGCAACCCTTCGATCCACAGGACTTCGCCAATGCGCTGGTTGGAATTGACAATACCTGACAATGATCCACAGCCCCTGTGAGTGGTTTGGCGCAAGGCGCCATGCCCGTCCGACATCAGCGAGGCATGATCGGTGAGCGCCTGGATCACCTCGATCGAGGGAACCGAGGCCGCGCCACAGGTCGCGATGGCGCTCGCCCTGCTCGCGGCGCTTCTGCACGCGGTCTTCGGCGCGCTGCAAAAGGGGCGGCATGACCCGCTGCTCGCCCGTGGCGTGATCGACGCCTCCTACGGGCTGATGGCGGCCCCCATCGCCTTCTTCGTCGTGCCCTGGCCCGAGCCGCATATGTGGCCGATCTTCGCCGGGGCCTTCGTCATCCACGCGCTCTACAAATGGGCGACGCTGGCCAGCTACCGGCGCGGCGCCTACACCGTGGTCTACCCGGTGATGCGCGGTACGGGCCCGCTCTTCGCGATCATCGGCGCGTGGCTTCTCTTCGGTGAGACCTTCAACCCGGTGCAGTGGCTGGGGGTGGCGGTCCTGCTGGCAGGCCTTTACGGGCTGGCCGCCTACAATATGATCCACGTCACCGTCGCCCGCGACACGCTGGTGCCCGCGTTGGGCTTCGCGGTGCTCACGGGCCTTTTCGTCGCGCTCTACACCACCTACGACGCCTACGGCATCCGCGCGACCGCGGATCCGTTCACCTTCCTCGCCTGGTTCTTCTTCATCGACGGTCTGCTCTTCCCAGTCCTCGCTGCGCGCTTCTACGCGCGCCTGCCCGAGAAACCGCCGCTCGGCCCGCTGGCGCTGCGCGGTATCTTCGGCGGGCTCGTGGCCTTCGCCAGCTTCGGCTCGATCATGCTGGCCACGCGCCTCGACCAGGTGGGCGAGGCGGCGGTGCTGCGCGAAACCTCGACCGTCTTCGCGGCGCTGATCGGCTGGCTCTTCCTCGGCGAACGGGTGGGCCCGCGCCGCCTGGCGCTCATGGGGTTGATCGCAGCAGGGGCGGTGATAGTTGAGGCGGGTGGCTGAGAGGAGCGCCGATGCGACAGGAACAGACCGTCAATCCCTGGTTGCGCCAGGCGCTGGAACTGGGTCCGCCGATCCTGTTCTTCCTCGCCTACATGCGGTTCCAGGACGTGACTTGGACCATCGGCGGGCGCGACTACGACGGGTTCATCCTGGTGACGGCGGGCTTCGTGCCGCTGCTGCTCGCCTCCATGGCGGTGCTCTGGAAGCTCACCGGCCGGATCAGCCGCTTGCAGGTCTTCACGGCCGTCATGGTCGTGGTCTTCGGCGGGCTGACCGTGTGGCTCAACGACGAGCGGTTCTTCAAGATGAAGACGACGCTGGTCTATGGGTTCTTCGCGGTTACCCTGGGCATCGGGCTTTTGCGCGGGCAGGGTTGGCTCAAGGTGTTGATGGGAGAGATGCTGCCGATGTCCGATCGCGGCTGGCTGATCCTGTCGCGCCGGATCGCGGCGGCCTTCGCCGTGATGGCGGTCGCGAACGAAGCCGTGTGGCGCACGCAATCGACGGAATTCTGGGTGACCTTCGAAACCTTCGTGCTGCCCGCCTTCCTCTTCGTTGCCTTCATGGCGCAGGCGAAACTGATCGAGCGCGAAAGCCTCAGCGACGGGCCGGACGACGCGGACCGGCCGGGTTAGGCTTCTTGCGAAGCGGCCGCTTCGCTTTCGGTTTCGCCTCGGCATGGCCGGCGACGGCTTCCTCCAACCCAAGCTGGTCGCGCAGCACGCGGGGCTTCACCTCTTCCACCTCGCCGGGCTTCAGCTCGCCCAGCCGGAAGGGCCCGTAGGAGATCCGGATCAGCCGGTTCACGTCCAGGCCCACCTCGGCCATCGCGCGGCGGATCTCGCGGTTCTTGCCCTCGCGCAGGCCCACGGTCAGCCAGGCATTCGCCCCCTGCTGCCGGTCGAGGCGCACCTCCATCCCCTGGAAGCGCTCACCCTCGATCACGAGACCGCGGCGCAGCGGCTCGAGGTCTTCGTCCTTGGGCGTGCCCTTCACGCGCACACGATACTTGCGCAGCCAGCCGGTGGCGGGAAGCTCCAGCTTGCGCTTGACGCCGCCATCATTGGTCAGAAGCAGCAGCCCCTCGGAATTCATGTCGAGGCGTCCCACGCTCATCACCCGGGGCATCCCCTCCGGCAACTTGTCGAAGACCGTCTCGCGGCCCTTCTCGTCCTTCGCCGTGGTCACGAGGCCCGTGGGCTTGTGGTAGAGCCAGAGGCGCGGGCGCCCGGCCTCGGGGATCGGCTGGCCGTCGAGTGTGATCTTGTCCGCCTCGGTCACGTTCAGGGCGGGGCTGTCGATGGTCTTGCCGTTGACGGCGACGCGGCCCGCCTCGATCATGCGCTCCGCCTCGCGGCGGGAGGCGACCCCGGCGCGGCTCAGCCGTTTGGCGATACGTTCTGCGTCAGACATGGAGACCGCCATAGCGGTTTGACAGGGCGAGCGAAAGACGGGATCAGAGACGGATGATCGGCTTCATATCCTTCATGGGGGCCGCGCTGGAGGAAGCGCGGGTGGCGGCGCAGGCGGGCGAGGTGCCCGTGGGCGCGGTCGTGGTGAAGGATGGCGCGATCATCGCACGGGCGCGCAACCGGATGCGCGAACTGACCGACCCCACGGCGCATGCCGAGATGCTGGCCATCCGCGCAGCCTGCGCGGCGCTGGGGTCCGAGCGGCTGACGGGCTGCGATCTCTGGGTGACGCTGGAGCCCTGTCCGGCCTGCGCGGGCGCCATCGCCGCGGCCCGGCTCTCGCGGCTCTACTATGGCGCGCCGGACCCGAAATCGGGTGGCGTGGCACAAGGGCCGCGCGTCTTCGAGCACCCCCAGTCGCATTGGACGCCCGAGGTCTACGGCGGCATCGACGAGGCGGATGCCGCGGCGATTCTGAAGGCGTTCTTCGCCGCGAGGCGCTGAGGGCGTCTGCGGCGTGGCTCGGCGCGTCGCGCCTGCGCCAGGACCGCGGTGGCACCGCTGACGCGGTGCGGCTTCGCCCGCAATGGCTCCTGTCGCTTGGGATGGACGCGTTGCTCCCGAAGTGGGGGCTCTGCCCCCGTCGCATGCGCGACTCCCCCGGGATACTTGTGAAACGGAGAAGCATGGGATCGTGCCGTGATGATCGTTGGGATGCGTGCATCGTTCCCGGTTTCTCCGTTCCGCAAACACCCCCGCCGGAGGCATCCGACCCGAGCCAGTCGTGTATCCGACCGAAGCCGAGCACCACCCGTGCCACCCAGACCCAGCGCGCGAAGGAGTGGCCCCATCGGGGCCCGACGCCGCGCGCCGCCGGGTCGGAGCCGCAGGCTTCGAAAAACCCGGTGCGGCAGGACACACCGTCGGTGAAAAGTGTTGCATCATGATTTGCGCGGAGGGCCTGTAAGCCGGATTCTGTCCAAGGGGTTGCCCCCTCTGGATGGCCATTCCTCTGGACGCCCTGTTGCCGGGGCGCCTCAAGCTGCCAACCCGGATGCCTGGGGCGAAGCCCACCCCGGGGTTTCCCCCGCGGCATCCCTATTCGGCATTGCTCCCGGTGGGGCTTGCCGTGCCGCTCCGGTTGCCCGTCGCGCGGTGGGCTCTTACCCCACCGTTTCACCCTTGCACCCCTCGAACGGGGTGCGGTTTCATTTCTGTGGCGCTTTCCGTCGGATCGCTCCGCCCGGGCGTTACCCGGCACCGTGGCTTCATTGGAGTCCGGACTTTCCTCGAACGGTTGCCCGCCCGCGGCCATCCGGCCCTCCGCGCTCCTGTCAGCTACGCGTCGTGGGCCGCCGGTTCAAGCCCTCCCGTATCGGTCTGCCATCTCGGCCATGATTGCGCAGTCCCGCCCGTCGAGCGGGCCCGTCGCGCCCTGGCGGAACCGCAGCCGGACCGTCCTCAGAAGCAGGTCGTCCCCGGCGTCGGGAAACCCGAAGCTCAGTGCGTCGCGGTGGAAACGGGCCGCGTCGACCGGCAGGCTGCGATGTTCGCGGGGCATCACCGCCAGCCCCTGCCGCGCGAGCCTCGCCCAGTCGAACCGGACCCCAGGGTCGACCTTGCGCCCCGGTGCCATGCAGGAGTGGCCGATCACCCCCTTTGGGTGGATGTTCCAGCGTCCGAGGATACCGGGCAGAAGGCCCTCGAGTGCATCCATCAGCGGTGCCGCGAATGGGGAGGCGCCGTCATTGTCCAGTTCGATCCCGATCGAGCGGGAATTCACGTCGCCGCGCCCGCGCCAGCTGCCCGCGCCCGCATGCCAGGCGCGCATCGCTTCCTCGACCAGGGCGATCACCTCGCCATCCCGACGGATCAGGTAGTGGGCAGACACCTCGCGGTCAGGCGTGCAAAGGACGCGCAGCGCCGCATCGCAATCGGCCATCGCCGTGTAGTGCAGTACCACCAGTTCCGGTTGCAACCCGTCGCGGCGGGGGCCGAAATTGGGTGACAGGCTCAATTCCGGGCGGCCGCCGCGGCGGCGCGGTAGATGGTCGGATCCCAGCCACAGGCGTAGCCGTCGCCGTCCGGGTCGAGTCCCTGACGGTCGCGGGTGGGGCCGCCGTTCTGAAGGAACCATTCTTGCGCGAGGTCGGGCGCGCGGAACGCCAGGCAGTTGCGCTGGTGACGGCTGGCCGAGATCGGGCGGCGCGGATGCATCCGCTCGCCGACAGCGTGGCTGGTCGAGAGGGCATAGTCGATGATGTTGGCACCAAGACCGCTTGGCCGTTCTGGGATAGCGGTCGGCTGGATCACCACGCGTTCCGCCTGCATCCGGGCGCGCCGCTCGGCGTCGCTTTCGATCGTCTCGCGGCCTGCGACCGCGTCGAAATCCTGTTCGTCGGAGATCCCGGGATTGGCCACCATCGGCTGCGGCAGGGGCGCGCTGGTGGGTGTCACGGGCGTTACTGCCGCCTGTTGGAGGTTTGGCGCGGGCTCCACGGCCGCGATTGCCGCCGCGGCGATGCTGGCCACGTCGCGCGCCGCC
>CBFIFZ010000018.1:0-23875 GCA_965661995.1 Roseicyclus sp. | reverse complement strand
CGCTCGCGCGTCGCATATTCGCCGTGGACGCGGTGCGGGGCGTGTTCTTCGGGACGGATTTCGTCACCGTGACCAAGGCCGAGGATGCCGAGTGGGACCACGTGAAGCCCGCCATCCTCGGCGCGATCATGGAGCATTTCCAGTCGGGCGCGCCCGTGATGGAAGGCGAGGGCGGCGGCACCGGCGGCCATGCCGAGCATGATGGCGAGGATGCCGAGATCGTCGGCCAGATCAAGACGCTGCTCGACACCCGCGTGCGCCCCGCCGTGGCGCAGGATGGCGGCGACATCACCTTTCACGGTTTCGACCGGGGCGTGGTCTACCTGCACATGCAGGGCGCTTGCGCCGGCTGCCCCTCGTCCACGCTGACGCTGAAGATGGGGATCGAGAACCTGCTGCGGCACTACATCCCCGAAGTGCTCGAGGTTCGCCCTGTCAACGTCTGAACCCCTGATCCTGGCGTTCGACACATCGGCCGCGCATTGCGCGGCCGCTTTGCTGTCGGGCGACCGGGTGCTCGCCTCTGCCCATGAGGAGATGGGCAAGGGTCAGGCCGAACGCCTGATGCCGCTGATCGCCGAGGTACTGGAGAGGGGCGGCGCGACACTCTCCGGACTCGACGCCATCGGTGTGGGGATCGGTCCCGGCAACTTCACCGGGATCCGCATTTCCGTCTCAGCCGCGCGCGGCCTTGCGCTGGCGCTGGGCATCCCCGCGGTTGGGGTCGGCACGCTCGAGGCGCGGGCCGAGGGCCTGCCCCGACCGCTGACCGTGATCGACGACGCGCGCCGGGGCGAGGTTTATGTCCAGGTGTTCGACGGTACCGCGACAGAGGCACCGTTCCTGCTCGATGCAGGCGAGATCGGGCTTGCCCTGGCGAACGACGCCGTCACCGGAACCGCCGCCGAGGCGGTGCCGGGCACCTCCGTCCTTCGCCCAGCCATGCCGCTGGCCGAAGCGATCGCGCGCATTGCCGCCACGCGCTACCGCGACCCGGCCCTGCCCCGGCCAGCGCCCCTCTACATCCGTGCCGCCGATGCCGCCCCCTCGCGCGAGCGGGGACCGGCGATTCTGCCGTCATGACGCCCGCGCGCATGGCGGCGATCCACGCCGCGGCCTTTGCCGGCAAGGGGCAGGTCTGGACCGAGGCCGAGATCGCCGAGCTGCGCGCCATGGCAACCACGGATTTCGTGGCGACCGGGAACGAGGGTTTCGTTTTGCTCCGGATCATCCCACCGGAGGCGGAGATCCTGACGCTGGCCGTCGATCCGGCCGCACAGCGCAGGGGCCTGGGAGCGATCCTGGTCGATGTCGCGGCGGCACTTGTCGCAGGCAGGGGCGTCGAGACGCTGTTCCTCGAAGTGGCCGAGGACAACACCGCCGCGCGCGCCCTGTATCAAAAGACCGGATTCACCGAGACCGGTCGGCGCAAGGGCTACTATCCCCGCCCCGAAGCACCTGCCGCAGACGCACTGGTCCTGTCGCGCGGGCTGTCCGCCGAAAAAACCGGCAGGACCAGAAAAAGCTGACCTTGCGGCAACCGCTTGGCCGGTGGCGCATGGCAGAATCCGGTTGACCCTTCCCGCGGGCTTGGCCCTTAATCAGCGTGGGGGATCGTATCCGATCTTTGCAGTCCATGCCGGGACCGCTGCCGGAAAAACGCGCGGCGGCCCGATCCAACCGGGAGATTACGCATGACCATGATGAAGAGCCTGATGGGCGCTGCCGCAGCCCTGGCACTGTCCGCCGGTGGCGCGCTGGCCGAACCGGCGATCATTTTCGACCTCGGCGGCAAGTTCGACCGCTCGTTCAACGAGGCCGCCTTCAACGGCGCCGAGCAGTGGGCCGAGGAAACCGGCGGCTCCTACCGCGAAATCGAGCTGCAGTCCGACGCCCAGCGCGAACAGGCGATGCGCCGCCTTGCCGAAGCGGGCGCCAACCCGATCGTGATGGCGGGCTTCAGCCAGGCAACGCCGCTGTCGGTCGTCGCGCCCGACTATCCCGACACCACCTTCGTCATCATCGACGGCGTCGTGGACGAACCCAACGTGCGCTCGGTCATCTTCTCCGAGCATGAGGGCTCGTACCTTGTCGGCATGCTGGCCGCGATGGCCTCCGAGACGGGCACCGTCGGCTTCGTCGGCGGCATGGACATCCCGCTGATCTCGCGCTTCGCCTGCGGCTATGCGCAGGGCGTCGTCGCCGTGAATCCCGAGGCAACCGTGATCGCCAACATGACGGGCACCACGCCCGCCGCCTGGAACGACCCGGTGCGCGGCGGCGAGTTGACCCGTGGCCAGATCGCGCAAGGCGCGGACGTGGTCTATGCCGCAGCCGGCGGCACCGGCCTCGGTGTTCTGCAGGTCGCGGCCGACGAGGGCATCTTCTCTGTCGGCGTGGACAGCAACCAGAACTACCTGCACCCCGGTTCGGTCCTGACCTCGATGCTCAAGCGCGTCGATGTGGCCGTGCATGACGCCTTCACCACCGGCCCCGAGGTCGAGACCGGCATCCATGTCTTCGGCCTGGCCGAGGAAGGCGTGGGCTACGCGCTCGACGAATTCAACGCCGAGCTGATCAGCGAAGAGATGCAGGCCGCGGTCAACGCAGCGCGCGACCAGATCATCGCGGGCGAGATCATGGTCCACAACTTCACCGAGGACGGCACCTGCCCCGTGCAGATGCAGTGATCCCGTGATCTGAGACCAGCGCGGGCCGCGGTGCGAAAGCTGCCGCGGCCCGCGTCACTTAGAACCCCCGACCAGAGGTTCCCATGACCACATCCGCCCCCGCCATCGAGCTGAAAGGCATCTCAAAGGCCTTTGGCCCCGTGCAGGCGAACAAGGACATCTCGATGTCCGTCGCGCGTGGCACGATCCACGGCATCGTGGGTGAGAACGGCGCGGGCAAGTCGACGCTGATGTCGATCCTCTACGGTTTCTACAAGGCCGACCGGGGCGAGATCTTCATCAACGGCAAGCCCACCCCCATCCCCGACAGCCAGGCCGCGATCCGCGCCGGCATCGGGATGGTCCACCAGCATTTCAAGCTGGTCGAGAATTTCACCGTGGTCGAGAACGTCATTCTCGGCGCCGAGGACGGCGCGCTTCTGAACCCATCCGTCGCCAAGGCGCGCAAGCTCCTGACCGAACTCAGCGAGGAATACGGGCTGAAGGTCGACCCCGACGCGATCATCGAGGACCTCAGCGTCGGCCACCAGCAGCGCGTCGAGATCCTGAAACAGCTCTACCGCCACGCCGATATCCTGATCCTCGACGAGCCCACGGGGGTTCTGACGCCCTCCGAAGCCGATCAGCTCTTCCGCATCCTCGAGCGGCTCAAGGAAGAGGGGAAGACGATCATCCTGATCACGCACAAGCTGCGCGAGATCATGGATATCACCGACACCGTCAGCGTGATGCGCCGGGGCGAGATGACGAACACGGTCAAGACCGCCGATACCTCGCCCGCCGAGCTGGCCGAGATGATGGTGGGGCGCAAGGTGCTGCTCCGCGTCGAAAAGGCGCCCGCACAGCCCAAGGACGTGGTGCTCAAGGTCGACAACCTGCGCGTCGTGCGCGGTGGGGTCGAGCGGCTAAAGGGCGTGTCGTTCCAGATCCGCGCGGGCGAAATCCTCGGTATCGCGGGCGTGGCCGGGAACGGGCAGACGGAACTGCTGGAGGTACTGGGCGGCATGATCGCGGCGCAGGGCGGCACGGTCACCCTCCATAACGAGGCGATCGACCTGACCGGCAAGTATTCCGACGGTCAGTCACGCCGCGCGCGCAGCATCGGCCACGTGCCGGAAGACCGGCAGGACGAGGGGCTGATCATGGCCTTCGAGGCCTGGGAGAACGTGGCCTTCGGCTATCACAAGGACCCGAAGTACAATTCGGGGATGCTGATGAACAACGCCGCGATCAAGGCCGATTGCGTGGACAAGATGGAACGCTACGACATCCGCCCGCCGAACCCGCGCCTGCCTGCGCGCAATTTCTCGGGCGGGAACCAGCAGAAGATCGTCGTGGCGCGCGAGATGGACCGCGCGCCCGACCTGCTTCTGGTCGGCCAGCCGACGCGTGGCGTCGACATCGGCGCGATCGAGTTCATTCACAGCCAGATCATCGCGTTGCGCGACCAGGGCAAGGCGATCCTGCTCGTGTCGGTGGAGCTGGACGAGATCATGGGCCTGAGCGACCGCATCGCCGTGATGTTCGACGGCAAGCTGATGGGCGAACGTCTGCCCACCGAGACCAACGAGAACGAGCTTGGCCTGTTGATGGCCGGCGTGAGTGAAACCAAGGTCGGGGGGGCCGCCTGATGGACAAGATGCCGAAATGGGCCGACATCATCCTGATCCCGCTGATCAGCGTGGTCTTGGCGCTGGTGGTTTCGGGCCTTGTCGTGGCGCTGATCGGGGAAAGCCCGTGGCGCGCGATGCAGGTCATGGTGCAGGGTGCCTTCGGCTCGGCCTATGGATGGGGCTACACGCTGTACTATGCGACCAACTTCATCTTCACCGGGCTGGCCGTCGCCGTGGCCTTCCACGCAAGGCTCTTCAACATCGGGGGCGAGGGGCAGGCCGCGATCGGGGGGCTTGGCGTCGCGATCATCCTGCTTGGTGTGGCCTGGCCGCATTGGACCATCGCGCTCTTGGCCGCGATCCTGTTCTCGGCGGCCTTCGGCGCGGCCTGGGCGGCGGTACCCGCTTACCTGCAGGCCAAGCGCGGCAGCCACATCGTGATCACCACGATCATGTTCAACTACATCGCCTCGGCGCTGCTGGTCTACCTGCTGGTCAACGTCTTCCGCGTCGAGGGCTCGATGGCCCCTGAAAGCGCGCGTTTCGCCGAGGCGGTCCACCTGCCCAACGCGGCGGCCTTCGCGAGCTTCCTCGGTTTCCGCGGCTCCACCCCCCTCAACTTCGCCTTCTTCATCGCGCTCATCGCTTGCGTGGGCGTCTGGGTGCTGATCTGGAAAACACGGCTCGGCTACGAGATCAGATCCTTCGGCCATTCGCAGACGGCGGCCGTCTATGCGGGGATCAACCCGACCAAGATCATCATGATCACCATGCTGATCTCGGGCGGGCTGGCCGGCATGATGGCGATCAACGTCGTGATGGGCGAGGCCGAGCGATTGGTGCTCGACTTCGTCGAAGGGGCGGGCTTTGTCGGCATCGCGGTGGCGCTGATGGGCCGCTCGCACCCTGTCGGCGTGGTGCTGGCGGCGCTTCTCTTCGGGGCGCTCTACCAGGGGGGCGCAGAGCTGCAGTTCGAGATGCCCGCGATCAGCCGCGAGATGGTGGTGGTGATCCAGGCGCTCGTGATCCTCTTCACCGGGGCGCTCGACAACATGGTGCGCATGCCCATGGAAAGCCTGTTCCTGTCGCTGAGGCGCCGCCGCGAGGCGGGCCAGGCGCAAAGCCCGGCGGAGTGAGACCATGGATTTCCTGACCGTCCTGCAGATCCTCGACTCGACCGTCCGGCTGGCCACGCCGCTGCTGCTCGCCTGCCTTGCTGGCCTCTGGTCGGAACGCGCGGGCATCTTCGACATCGGGCTCGAGGGCAAGATGCTTGCCGCGGCCTTTTTCTCGGCGGCGATCGCCTTTACCGCGGGGTCGGTCTGGATCGGGCTGCTGGCCGGGATCGCGGCCTCGATGGTGCTGGCGGGGCTGCATGGCGCCGCCTCGATCACCTTCCGCGGCAACCAGCTGATCTCGGGCGTTGCGATCAACTTCCTCGCCGCGGGGCTGACCGTGGTGATCGCGCAGACCTGGTTCCAGCAAGGCGGGCGCACGCCGCAACTGCCCTCCGAGGCACGTTTCGCCAATATCGAGCTCCCGGGTGCCGCCACGCGCATCCGCGACATCGCCCAGCAGGGGCCGCTGGGGCAGATCTACTCGGAACTGATCTCGGGCCATTCCATCATCGTCTACCTCGCCCTTCTGATCGTGCCGCTGACCTGGTGGGCGCTTTACCGGACGCGCTTCGGCCTGCGCCTGCGTGCAGTGGGCGAAAACCCCGCAGCCGTCGACACGGCAGGCATCTCGGTCGTCGGCATGCGATATGCGGCGGTGCTGATCTGCGGCGTCCTCTGTGGGCTGGCCGGCGCCTATCTTGCCACCGCGCTGAACGCGGGCTTCGTCAAGGACATGAGCGCGGGGCGCGGCTTCATCGCGCTGGCCGCGCTGATCTTCGCCAAGTGGCGGCCGTGGTACGCGCTGTCGGCCTGTCTGCTCTTCGGGTTCTTCGACGCGGTCGGCAACCGCTTCCAGAACATCCAGTTGGGTGAGCTGGTCGTGCCGGTGCAGTTCATGCAGGCCCTGCCCTATATCCTTGTCGTCATCGTGCTGGCGGGCCTGGTGGGCAAGGCCATTCCGCCGCGCGCCGGGGGGGAGCCCTATGTCAAGGAACGCTGAAGACCTCGCAGCCCTGATCCGCGACCGCGCGGGGGCGGAGCCGCCGGCTTACGCGTTCGTCCTCGGCTCGGGCCTCGGCCATATCGCCGACGAGGTGGATGGCGTCGCCATCGACTACACCGACCTGCCCGGCTTTCCCCATGCCGGCGTGTCGGGGCACAATCCCAAGCTGGTGATCGGCGAGCTGGAGGGAACCCGCGTCGCCGTCTTCGGCGGACGCGCGCATTACTACGAGAGCGGCCGGGGCGACGCGATGCGGCTGCCGCTCGAGGTGCTGAAAGCGCTGGGGGGCGAGCGGCTGATCCTGACCAATGCGGCGGGGTCCATGCACCCCGACCTCGATCCGGGCGACCTGATGCTCCTGTCGGATCACATCAACTTTTCCGGTCTCAACCCGCTGATCGGCGAAAAGACCGACGCGCGCTTCGTGCCGATGACCGCGGCGCATGATCCGGGGATGCGAGCCGCGCTGAAGGCCGCCGCCGAGGCCGAGGGCATTGCCCTGATGGAAGGTGTCTACGCCTGGTATTCCGGGCCGTCTTTCGAGACACCGGCCGAGATCCGGGCGATCCGCACTCTGGGCGCGGATGCGGTGGGCATGTCGACGGTGCCCGAGGTGATCCTGGCCCGGTTCCTCGGCCTCAAGGTGGCGGCGATCTCGACCATCACCAACAAGGCCGCAGGCCTGTCGGACGAGCAGATCAGCCACGAGCACACCAAGGCGATGGCGCCACTTGGCGCAGCCAAGCTCGAGCGCATCCTAAGGCGCTTGCTGAGGGGTTGAGCGCGGCGGAAATCCGCAGTGTCGCACTTCAGGCGAAGGCCGCGTCCAGCGCGATCTCGACCATGTCCGAGAAACTCGACTGCCGGTCTTCCGAGGGCAGCGCCTCTCCCGTGACCAGGTGATCCGAGATCGTCAGCACCGCCAGCGCCCGCCGCCCGTAGCGCGCGGCCAGCGTGTAAAGCTCGGCCGCCTCCATCTCGACGGCGAGAATGCCATGGCGCATCATCTGCTCGTTCAGATCGGGGCGTTCGTCGTAGAACACGTCCGAGGAGTAGATGCCGCCGACATGGGTCGGGATGCCCTTTTCCTCCGCAGCGGCATGGGCCGCGCGCAGCAGCCCGAAATCGGCGCAGGGCGCGTAGTTCAATTCCCGGAATATCCCGCTCGACGGCGTCGAAAGCGTCGACGATGTCATCGCCAGTACGATATCGCGCAGCTTCACGGCCTCCAGCATGGCACCGGCCGAGCCAATGCGGATCAGCGTCTGCGCGCCATAATCCCGGATCAATTCATTGGCGTAGATCGACAGGCTGGGCATGCCCATGCCCGAACCGTGGATCGTGACGCGATGTCCGCGCCACGTCCCGGTATAGCCCAGCATCCCCCGCACCTCGTTCACGCAAACGGGGTTTTCGAGGAATGTTTCGGCCGCCCATTTCGCGCGGAGGGGATCGCCCGGCATCAGAACCGTCTCGGCGATCTCCCCCGGTTTTGCACCGATATGGACCGTCATGGCCTCAGATGGCCATGGACTCGAGCGATTTGCCTGCGGCCAGCGCCTCTTTCACCCAGTTCGGCTGACGGCCGCGGCCGGTCCAGGTCTGGGAAGGATCCGCCGGGTTGGCGTATTTCGCCACACCCTTGGCGCCGGATTTCGCCGGCGCCTTGCCGCCCAGCAGCTCTTCGAGCGTAAAGCCGTGCTCCTTGGCGGTTGCGCGAACGGCAGCCAATGCATCGGCCTTGCGTTTTTTCTCGTATCCCTTGATCGCGGCTTCCACTTCTTTCTGGTACGCCTGCAATTCATCAAGACTCATTTTTTCGATCGACTTGGCCATGATTTGCCGTCCCTTTCGTAGCTCGTGACTCCGGATACCCGGAAATCCCGGGCAAACGCAAGAAACTTCGAGGGACGTAAATTAAATGGGCGAAATCCCGTAATTCACTCGGCCGCGATCTGCTGAGGGTCGGCAAGCGCCACGATATCCATCATGATCCGGTTCAATTCGAAATCCTTGGGTGTATAAACCCGCGCCACTCCGAAGGACGTCAGTTTTGCCGCATCCTCATCGGGAATGATGCCGCCGACCATGACCGGAATGTGATCCATTCCAGCCTCGCGCAGGCGGCGCATGACCTCTTCGATCAGGGGGACATGGCTGCCGGACAGGATCGATAGCCCGATGACATGGGCATCCTCGGCCTTGGCTGCGGTCACGATCTCCTCGGGTGTTAGGCGAATGCCCTCGTAGGAGATATCCATCCCGCAATCCCTGGCGCGGAACGCGATCTGTTCGGCCCCATTCGAATGGCCATCAAGTCCGGGCTTTCCAACCAGGAACTTCAGCCGTCGCCCAAGGCGATCGCTGACCGCATCGACGGCGGCACGGATATCCTCGAGGCCCTCTGTCTTGTTGGAAACGGACTTGGACACACCTGTCGGCCCGCGGTACTCGCCGTGTACGGCGCGCATCACGCCCGCCCACTCGCCCGTCGTGACGCCGGCCTTGGCCGCCGCGATAGAGGCCGGCATGACGTTTCGCCCCTCGGCCGCGGCGGCGCGCAGATCCGCGAGCGCGGCCTTGACCGCGCCTTCGTCCCGCTCGGCGCGCCAGGCCTGCAGCCGGGCGATCTGGTCCTCTTCGACCGCCGGGTCGACCACCATGATGCCACCGTCCTCGCCCATCAGCGGCGAGGGTTCCGAGGCCGTGTACTTGTTCACGCCGACCACGACGGTCTCGCCCCGCTCGATCCGGTTCACCCGGTCCGCGTTCGACTCGACCAGCCTTGACTTCATGTAATCGATTGCGGCAATGGCCCCTCCCATCGAGGACAGGTTCGCCAATTCCGCGCGCGCGCCCTCTTTCAATTCCTCGACTTTCGCATCGACCACCGGGTTGCCGTCGAAAAGATCGCCGTATTCCAGCAGGTCCGTCTCGAACGCCATGATCTGCTGCATCCGCATCGACCATTGCTGGTCCCAGGGACGCGGCAGGCCCAGCGCCTCGTTCCAGGCGGGCAATTGCACGGCGCGCGCCCGCGCCTTTTTGGAAAGAGTCACCGCCAGCATCTCGATCAGGATGCGATAGACGTTGTTTTCCGGCTGCTGCTCGGTCAGGCCGAGGGAATTGACCTGCACTCCGTAGCGGAAGCGGCGGTATTTCGGGTCGGTCACGCCGTAGCGCGTTTCGCAGATCTCGTCCCAGAGGTCGACGAAGGCCCGCATCTTGCACATCTCGGTGACGAAACGGATGCCTGCGTTGACGAAAAAGGAAATACGGCCCACCAGCACCGGGAAATCCTCTTCCGGGACGCGGGGGCGCAATTCATCAAGCACTGCAACCGCGGTGGCGAGCGCAAAGGCCAGTTCCTGCTCCGGCGTCGCGCCCGCCTCCTGCAAGTGATAGGAACACACGTTCATCGGGTTCCATTTCGGCACGTTGGAATAGCAATACTCGGCCACGTCGGCGATCATGGCGAGGCTCGGCTTCGGCGGGCAGATATAGGTGCCGCGGCTGAGGTATTCCTTCATCAGGTCGTTCTGAACGGTGCCCTGCAGTTGCGTGACATCCGCGCCCTGCTCTTCGGCCACCGCGATATAAAGCGCCAGAAGCCAGGGCGCTGTCGCGTTGATCGTCATCGAGGTGTTCATCTGCTCCAGCGGGATCTCGTCGAACAGCGTCCGCATGTCTCCCAGATGGCTGACCGGCACGCCGACCTTGCCCACTTCGCCGCGCGCGAGGACATGGTCACTGTCGTAGCCCGTCTGGGTCGGCAGGTCGAAGGCCACCGACAGGCCCGTCTGCCCCTTGGCGAGGTTCCCGCGATAAAGCGCGTTCGACGCCTTGGCCGTCGAGTGACCCGCATAGGTGCGGATGAGCCAGGGTTTGTCACGCGTGGGGGCGGTCATGGGCGGGCTCCTTCAGGGCAGATGCAGATGCATCTTGGCAACTTTATTCCGTTCCGTGGGGTATATGGACAATATTGTGTCCATGTCAATTCGCTGCGCCGCGGCAAAGCAGACCTTTCGGCCGCGCGACGTCACGTCTTTCGGAAGGTCATGACAAGGCCGCGGTCGCCCGCATGCGCGTGGTCCGCCCCCTCGTAGATCGGGATGTCGAAGAAGCGCAGCGGCGTGATCCGCCCAGCCGCCTGCAAGCCGGCAAGTGCGGAGCCGAATCCCATCTGGTCGAAGACATCCGGTTTGGTCCCGCAGACGAAGAGTGCCCCCTCGGCCGCCACGCGCAACAACTCGGGCAGGGCCCCGGCCCCGACATGGCCATGGGTGAAAGTTCCGGCCGAGATCACGCCGGCATAGGTGCCGTCCGGCACCGGAAGGCGCGCCGTCAGGTCGGCCTCGATGGTCGCCCGGTAGAGCCCTTTGCGCGCCGCGACGGCCAGCATCTCGGGCGAGATGTCGAGCGCGTCGGCGACAAGCCCGCCCAGGTGCTCGGCGACAAAGCCGGTGCCCGCACCCACGTCGAGCAAAGGGGCATCCGCCCCCAAGTCGCGGTAGATGCGGGCAACCTCGCGGGGGGCGACATAGCCATACGCCGTGCCGAAGCCGTCGTCATAGGTCTCGGCCCAATCGGCATAGAGCTTGCGGGCCCCCTCCGGCCCGTCGATGGCATAGGCGGTCTCGAGGTCGGATTCGGGCATCGGGCGCTCCTGCAGGAAAGGACGCGGGATGGTCCCGCCCGCGACGCCCGGCTGTCAACCCGGTGCCGCCTTCCCTCTGGTCTCCGGATTTGCGCCGGTCTAGCCTTCGCCAATGGCGCGTTATCTCCTCATCCGGGCCCTCAGCCTCGGCCTCAGCCTCGTGGTGGCGAGCGTCGTGATCTTTGCCCTGATCGAGGTCATCCCCGGCGATCCTGCCAGCTTCATGATGGGGCTGAACGCGACCGAGGAGAACCTCGCGGCGCTCCGGGCCGAACTTGGCCTCGACGGCTCGGCGCTCGACCGATACGTCGCGTGGATCACGGGCATGCTGACGGGCGATTTCGGCATCTCCTACACCTACCGTGTTCCCGTGGCCGAGCTGGTGCTCGACCGGCTCTGGGTGTCGCTGCCGCTTGCCGCCTATGCACTTGCCTTGTCCACGCTCATCGCCTTTCCCATCGGCATCCTCGCCGCCGCGACCCGCGGAACAGCCACGGATTACGGCATCATGGGCGCCACGCAGATGGGAATCGCCATCCCGAACTTCTGGTTCGCGATGCTGCTGGTCCTTCTCTTCGCCGTGACCCTGCGCTGGTTCTCGGCCGGTGGCTTTCCCGGCTGGGACGATCCGGGCGCGGCCATCAAGGCCCTGACCCTGCCCGCCGTTGCACTGGCGCTGCCGCAGGCCTCGATCCTGGCCCGCGTCATGCGCTCGGCCCTGATCGACACGCTCGATCAGGATTACATCCGCACCGCACGGGCAAAGGGCCTCAGCCGCGGGCAGGCGATCCGCCGCCACGCGCTGAGGAACGCGCTGATCCCGGTGCTGACCATCATCGGGCTGCAATTTTCCTTTCTCATC
This sequence comes from Roseicyclus sp., assembly GCA_965661995.1. GTDB lineage: Bacteria > Pseudomonadota > Alphaproteobacteria > Rhodobacterales > Rhodobacteraceae > Roseicyclus. The sequence goes on along the minus strand of CBFIFZ010000018.1, from coordinate 11,932 downwards.
GCGGGCGCGATCATCATCGAGAATGTCTTCTTCCTGCCCGGCCTTGGGCGGCTGATCTTCCAGGGGATCACCCAGCGCGACCTGATCGTGGTGGAATCGGTCACCATGCTGCTCGTCTTCGCCGTGATCCTCGTGACCTTCCTTGTCGATCTCGCATATGCGCTGGTCGACCCGAGGCTGAGGCGCAGATGAGCCGTTTGCCCCCCGCCCTCCTGATCGGCGCAGCGCTCTCGGGCGCATTCCTCGTCGTAGCGCTCATCTCGCTCGTCTGGATCCCGCACCCGATCACCGGCGTCTCGATCGCAACCCGGCTGCAACCGCCCTCGGGCGCGCATTGGCTCGGGACCGACCAGTTCGGGCGCGACCTGCTGTCTATGCTCATGGTCGGCGCGCAGACCTCCATCGCCGTGGCGCTGATCGCGGTCGGCATAGGGGTGGCGCTCGGCGTGCCGCTTGGGCTGGCCGCCGCCGCCAACCGCGGCAGCCTGCTCGACGAAGTCATCATGCGCGGCAATGACCTGATATTCGCCTTCCCCAGCCTCGTCATCGCCATCCTGATCACCGCGCGCTACGGGCCATCCGCGACGAACGCGATCCTCGCCATCGGGATCTTCAACATTCCAGTCTTCGCCCGCGTCGCCCGCGGCGGCGCCCTACCGCTCTGGACTCTCGACTACATCCTTGCCGCCCGGACGGCGGGCAAGGGCAAGCTCAGGATCAGCGCCGAGCACATCCTGCCGAACCTTCTGAACCTGCTGATCGTGCAGGCGACGATCCAGTTCTCGCTCGGCATCCTCGCCGAGGCGGCGCTGTCCTATGTCGGTCTCGGCGCGCAGCCGCCGACACCCAGCTGGGGCCGCATGCTGGCCGAGGCGCAGACCATGATCTACACCCACCCGATGCTCGCCGTGTTGCCCGGCCTTGCCATCGTCCTGATGGTGCTGGGGCTGAACCTTCTGGGCGATGGGCTACGTGATGCACTCGACCCGCGGCTGAGACGGGGGCGCACATGATCGCGCTGGACCGCCTGTCGCTTTCCATCCACGGCACGCCTATCCTGCGCGAGGTGACGCTGGACATCGCGCCGGGCGAGATCTTCGGCCTTGTGGGTGAGTCGGGCTCGGGAAAATCCATGACCGCGCTGGCTCTGATGGGCCTCCTGCCCCGCGGCGCACTGACGACCGGCGCGGCACGGCTTGACGGCACCGACCTGTTGACGCTGTCCGAACCCGAGCTCTGCCGCCTGCGCGGCAATGACATCGCGATGATCTTCCAGGAGCCGATGACGGCGCTGAACCCCGTTCAGACCATCGGCGACCAGGTCGCAGAGACGCTGACGATCCACGGCAAGGCAAGCGGTGCCGAAGCGCGGCGCGTCGCCCGTGACCGACTCGACCGGGTGGGCCTCTCGCATATCGCGCTCGACCGCTACCCGCATGAACTGAGCGGCGGGCAGCGACAGCGCGTCTGCATCGCCGCTGCCATCGCGCTCCACCCTCGGCTTCTGATCGCGGACGAACCGACCACCGCGCTCGACGTCACGACACAGGCGCAGATCCTCGATCTTCTGAAAGATCTCGTGGCCGAAGAGGGCATGTCGCTCCTCCTCATCACGCACGACCTTGCCGTGGTGGCCGACATGGCCGCCCGCATCGCCGTGATGCGGACTGGCGAGATCGTCGAGACCGGTCCCACCGCACAGGTTCTGGCCGAGCGCCGCCACCCCTACACACGCGCGCTTTTCGCCGCCTCCTCCCACGCGCCCGACCGCGCGGCCCTTGGCGCGCCCGAGCCGCTCCTTGCGGTCGAGAACGTGCTGCGAACCTACCCTGGCCCACGGCAGGGGTTCCGACGCGGCCCGCCCGTAGAGGCGGTGAAGTCCGTCAGTTTCGAGCTTCACAAGGGCGAAAGCCTCGGCCTCGTGGGCGAAAGCGGCTGCGGCAAGTCCACGCTGACGCGCGCGATCCTGGGCCTCGACCCGGTGCAGGGGGGCGACATCCGCCTTTTCGGGCGCTCCATCGTGCCGGTCATGCCGCCCGAACTGCGCGTCGGCATCCAGGTGGTGTTCCAGGACCCCTATGGCAGCTTCAATCCTCGTTGGCGGGTCGAGCGCCTTGTCGCCGAACCCTTCCACCTGCTGCCCGACGCACCACGTGGCGAAGACCGCCGCGCCCGCGTGGCCGAGGCGCTGCGCGCCGTCCATCTCTCGCCCGATGACATGGCGAAATATCCGCACGAGTTTTCCGGCGGTCAGCGCCAGCGCATCGCCATCGCCCGCGCCCTCATCACCCGGCCACGCATCCTAGTCCTCGACGAGGCCGTCTCGGCCCTCGATGTGTCCGTCCGCGCGCGCATCCTCGACCTTCTGGCCGAATTGCAGGGCGAGTTCGGCCTCTCCTACCTCTTCATCTCGCATGACCTGACAGTTGTGCGCGCCATCACCGACCGGGTCCTCGTGATGCAGGCGGGCGAGATCGTGGAAGAGGGCCGGACCGACGCCGTCTTCGACGCCCCCGCGCATCCCTATACCCGACAACTTCTCGCAGCCGCCCCGCGGCTTCCCGACCTGACGGAGATTCCCGCATGACACCCTGGTTCGACTCCTCCTGCGTCTTCATCGGCGGGCAATGGCAACCCTGCGCCAGCGGCGAGACCCTGCCCGTCATCGACCCCTCGACGGGGCAGGAGGTCGCACGCATCGCACGCGGCGGACCTGCCGATATCGACGCCGCCGTCACCGCCGCCGAAGCCGCACTGGCGGGCGACTGGGGTGCGCTTCCCGCCTATGAGCGTGGGCGCATCCTCGCCCGCCTCGGCCAGCTTGTGCTCGACCACATCGACCGACTTGCCGTGATGGAAGCGACCGACGTCGGCAAACCGCTCACACAGGCGCGGAACGATGTCATCGCGCTGGCGCGCTACTGCGAGTTCTACGCAGGCGCCGCCGACAAGCTGATGGGCGAGACCATCCCCTTCCAGCCCGGCTTCACCGTCTACACCTTGCGCGAACCCCATGGCGTCACCGGGCATATCGTGCCCTGGAACTACCCGATGCAGATCATCGGGCGCTCGATCGGGGCGGCGTTGGCCACCGGGAACGCCTGCGTCCTGAAACCCGCCGAAGAAGCTTGCCTGACCGCGCTCGCCTTCGCCGACCTCGCGCACAAGGCCGGCCTGCCGGCGGGCGCGCTGAACGTGGTGCCGGGCCTTGGCACCGAGGCGGGCGCGGCGCTGACCGCCCATCCCGGCATCCGCCACCTCAGCTTTACCGGCTCCGTCGCCACGGGCCGCAAGGTGCAGGCCGCCGCCGCCGAGAACGTGGTGCCCGTCACGCTGGAACTGGGCGGCAAATCCCCGCAACTGGTCTTTGCCGATGCCGACCTCGACGCGGCCCTCCCCTTTCTCGTCAACGCGGGCATCCAGAACGCGGGGCAGACCTGTTCGGCCTCCTCCCGCATCCTTGTGGAACGATCCATCTACCCGGATGTCTGCGCGAGAATGGCCGCGGCCTATCGCGCCCTCATCACCGGCCCCGCCATGGCCGACCTGCGCACCGGCCCCCTGATCTCCGCACGGCAGAAAGGCATCGTGGAGCGTTACCTCGCCATGGCCGACCCCGCCCATATCCTCGCGCGCGGGCAACTGGCAGAGGGTCTGCCCGAGAGGGGGCATTACATCGCCCCCGCCCTGATCGCCGGGCCGGACCCCGACCATCCGCTTGCGCAGGAAGAGATCTTCGGCCCCGTGCAGATCGTCCTGCCCTTCGAGGATGAAGACGATGCGATCCGCATCGCCAATGGCACGCCCTATGGCCTTGTCGCCTCGGTCTGGAGCCGAGACGGCGGCCGCCAGATGCGGCTGGCGAAGCGCCTGCGTGCGGGGCAGGTATTTCTCAACAACTACGGGGCCGCGGGCGGGGTGGAGCTGCCCTTCGGCGGCACGGGGCTGTCGGGTCATGGTCGCGAAAAGGGGTTCGAGGCGCTCTATGCCTTCACCAGCCTCAAGACGGTCGCCGCCCATCACGGCTGAGCGATGGACGCCCCCCGCGGCCCCCGCTAGGCTGCACCCGAGCAGATCACCGGAGCGGCCATGCGCCTTGGAAAATTCCCCACCTTCTTTCTGCTGATCGCGCTGGCCGCGCTCTCGGCGGCGATCTTCGGCGCCTTGCACAACCAGTTGAGCTATACCGTCGGCCCCGACTATTTCCTGAGCCTGAAATTCGACCAGTTCGGCATCGCCGAAGGCACCGCGCCCCGGATCGGCGCGGCGCAGGTCGGCGCGATGGCCAGCTGGTGGCTGGGGGCGGCGGTCGCGCTGCCTGCGTTCCTCTATGGCCTTTTCGCCGTGCCGAAACCGCAAAGCTACCTCGCCGCCGGAATCGGGGCGATCGGGCTTGTCCTCGTGCTCGCCACATTCGCCGCGCTGGCGGGCCTCGTCGGCGGCATCGCGGTCGAGGCGACCGGGCTTCTCGACGGCTACCTTGAGCCGCCCGAGGGCGTCGAGCGCCGCGACTTCCTGCGCGCGGGCTTCATGCATGACGCAAGTTACCTTGCAGGTGCGCTCGGCGCGCTGCTGGCCTTCTGGCCGATGCGGCGCGCGCGGGCCATCGACATGGCGCGGGGCTGAGCATGCAGACACTTCGCCGCCCCGTCACGCCGCGCGATTGCGACATCCTCGGCCACATGAACGTGGCCGCCTATATCGACGCGGTTTCGGACGCGATGTTCATGCTACAGGGCGCCGCGGGCCTTGGCCGCCGCGAGATCGACGCGACCCGGCGCTCCTTCGTCGCCGCCCATATCGAGGCCGATTACCGCGCCGAGATGCTGGCGGGTGAGGTCTTCACCATCGAAAGCCGGGTGCTGCATGTCGGCACGAAATCCGCGCGCTTCGGCCATCGCATGATCCGCATGAGCGACGGCGCGACCGTGTTCGAGGCCGAGAATGTCTCGGTCTATTTCGACCTCGAGGCGCGGCAGGCCCTGCCGATGCCCGACGAGCTGCGCAGGGCGCTGGAAGACTTGAGGGAGGGGCATGACAATGACGCTTGAGGGCAAGACCGCCATCGTGACCGGCGCGGGCTCGGGCTTTGGCGCAGGCATCGCGCGCATCTTCGCACGCGAGGGCGCGCGCGTTATGGTGGCCGACATCAACGAGGACGCAGCCGCCGCTGTCGCGGAAGAGATCGGCGGCATCGCGCAGGTCGTCGATGTGGCCAATGGCGCGTCGGTCGCCGCCATGGCCGCCGCAGCGCGCGCAGGCTGGGGCCGCATCGACGTGCTGGTGAACAACGCGGGCATCACCCACCTGCCGAAACCGATGGAGGAGGTGACCGAGGAGGAGTTCGACCGCGTCCTCGCCGTGAACGCGAAATCCGTCTACCTGACCGCGCGCGAGATCGTGCCGGGGATGAAGGCGGCAGGCGCGGGCGCGATCCTCAACATCGCCTCGACCGCGGGGCTGTCGCCGCGGCCGCGGCTGAACTGGTACAATGCGTCCAAGGGCTGGATGATCACCGCGACCAAGACCATGGCGGTGGAGCTTGCGCCCCACGGCATCCGGGTCAACGCGCTCTGCCCCGTTGCCGGGGAAACCCCGCTTCTCGCCAGTTTCATGGGCGAGGACACGCCCGAGATGCGGGCGAAGTTCCTGTCGACAATCCCGTTGGGGCGGTTCTCCACCCCGCAGGACATGGGCGAGGCCGCGGCCTTCCTGTGCTCGGACGCGGCGGGGATGATCACCGGCGCGGCGCTGGAGGTGGACGGGGGACGCTGCATTTGACCGGCTGGACGCGCCATGACCTGCCCGCCGACATCACCGTGCACGCGGGAAATTTCGCCAGCCAGCAGGGCGTCTTCGCGCAGCTTCTCGCGGATTGCCCGTCGCTGGACCTGACCCATGTCGAGGTGATCAAGGGCGACCCGATCCCGAGGCTTTGCGCAAGGTTCGACCCCGAAACGGCGGATGAGGTCGCCGCCATCGCCGCCGCCTGGGACACGATCGTCCTGATCCTGCCCGCGGCCTTTCAGGGCCTGACCTGCCCGGTACGCGCAACTCGCATCCTGCCATTTCTCGGCACCTGGCGAGGGCGCATCCCTCACATGGTCCAAGACAGGTCAGAGGCATGATCAAACCCGGCCCTCGCAATCTCATCACCGATGTCGCCGGCCTGCGCGTCGGCAACGCCCGTGACGACCGGATCAAGACCGGCGTGACGGTACTTGTCGGCGACCGGCCCTTTACAGCCGCCGTGCACGTGATGGGCGGCGCGCCGGGCACGCGCGAGACGGACCTGCTCGCCCCCGACAAGACCGTGCAGGAGGCCGACGCGCTGGTCCTCTCGGGTGGCTCGGCCTTCGGCCTCGATGCCGCCTCGGGCGTGGCCGATGCGCTGCGGGCGCAAGGGCGCGGTTTTGCCGTGGGCGACCAGACCGTGCCGATCGTGCCGGGCGCGATCCTGTTCGACCTGATAAACGGCGGCGACAAGGACTGGCCCGAGAACCCCTACAAGCGCCTGGGGCGCGAGGCGCTTGCCGCCGCCTCGGACAGCTTCGCCCTCGGCTCGAACGGGGCAGGAACGGGCGCGTTGATAGCCGATCTCAAGGGCGGGCTGGGCTCGGCCTCGGCGGTCTGGAACGGCTACACGGTGGGGGCGCTTGTCACCGTCAACGCGTTGGGTCGCGTGACGGTGGGCGACGGGCCCCGGTTTTGGGCGGCCCCGTTGGAGATGGACGCGGAATTCGGCGGCCTCGGCCCTGCCACGCACTTCGACCCGCGGGAGGTGCCTCCGGTCAAGGGCGGCGACAGCCGCAACACCACCATCGCCATCGTCGCGACCGACGCAGGCCTCACGCAGGCGCAGGCGACACGCATGGCCGTAGCCGCCCATGACGGCATGGCCCGTGCCATCTGGCCCAGCCACACGCCCATGGATGGTGACCTCGTCTTTGCTGCGGCAACCGGCGCACGGCCGCTGCACGACCCGGTGGGCGAGCCAATGATGCTCGGCCACATGGCCGCGCTCTGCCTTGCGCGCGCCATCGCAAGGGGGGTCCACGCCGCTACGGCCGCGCCGGGCGATGTCCTGCCCACCTGGGCCGACCGCCACGGCGCATGAAAAAACCCCGGATCGTCGATCCGGGGTTCATCATGTCGCGAGATGCGACACCTCAGTGCAGGCGGCGTTCCACTTCGCCGATCGCGTTGTCGATCAGCTTGTTGGCATCGGCCGCGGCCATCTGCTTGGCGATGGTGGCGGCAGCAGCCGAAATAGCGACCTCGACGGCGCGGTTGCGCACCGATTGGACGGCCTTGTCCTCGGCGCTCTGGATCTGGTCCTCGGCAGCCTGCAGTCGGCGGGCGATCGACTTCTCGAGGTTCGCTTTCGCCTCCTCGGCGGCGGCCTCGGCATCGGCCCTTGCCTGGGTGACGATACGATCGGCCTGGTCTGCCACTTCACGCTGCTTGCGCTCGTAACTGGCCAGCAGCGTCTGCGCCTCTTCCCGCAGGGCACGGGCCTCGTCCAGCTCGCCCTTGATACCCTCGGCGCGCTTGTCGAGCATGCCGGCCAGCATCGCGGGCACGTTGAAGTAGAAGATGATCGCGAGGAACAGCAGGAAGCCGATCAGCACCACGAAGTCGGTGTTGCCCATCGACGGCTGGAACAGCCCCTTGGGGTAGCTGTAGCCCTCTTCCCCGGCGGCCAGCGCGGGCGCTGCGGCAAGGGTCAGGATCAGGGTCAGGCTTTTCTTCATCGTCTTACCCCTTCACCCGCTCGGCCACGGCGGCAGCAAGCGCATCGGCATCGACCTTCTGGCCAGGCGCCACCGCACCAACCACGTCGGCGGCCACGTCGCGGGCGACCTCTTCGATGCTCTGGATCGCACCGGCCCGAATCTCGTTGATGCGCGCCTCGCTCTCGGCCGACTTGGCCGCGATCTCGGCATCCGCCCGGGCGATGGCATCGTTCAGCTCGCCCTGGATACCTGCGCGGGTCTCCTCGGCGATCTTCTGGGCTTCGGCACGGGCATCGGCCAGCGCCTTGTTATAGGCTTCCTCGGCCTCGACCGCCTGCCGCTTCAGGTCTTCCGCGGCGGCGAGGTCGTTGGTCAGCGTGCCCTGGCGCTCGGCAAGCACCGAAGCGATCCGGGGCAGCGCGACGCGGCTCAGGATGAAATAGATGGCGACCAGCGAAACCACCAGCCAGAAGATCTGGTTGGGGAAGGTCGCGAAATCCAACTGCGGCATGCCGGGTCCCGCGTCTGCGGCGGCGTGTGCGGCGTCTTCGGCCATTGTCGTCCTCCTGGAACCGGGTCTACCCCGAGGCCCGCATCATGGCGATGCGAGCCCCGGACGTAAGGATGGTCTCTCGAAGGCTCTGGCTCAGACGGCGAACATCAGCAGCAGAGCGACGAGGAAGGCGAAGATGCCCAGTGCTTCCGCGAATGCGATGCCGATGAAGAGGGTCGCGGTCTGGCCGGCAGCGGCCGAGGGGTTGCGCAGGGCGCCGGCGAGGAAGTTGCCGGCAACGTGGCCCACACCGATGGCAGCTGCGCCCGAGCCGATGGCTGCGAGGCCTGCGCCGATGAACTGGCCCATTTGTGCGATATCGCCTTCCATGATGGTATCTCCTTACGTTGGAAGTTCGAGAAATCCGTAGGGTGGGCAATCCTGCCCACCTCTGCGATCAGTGATGCGGGTGCAGCGCGTCCTTGAGGTACACGCAAGTGAGGATGGTGAAGACGTAGGCCTGGATGGCCGACACCAGCACCTCGAGACCGTAGATCGCCACCACGCCGAGGATCGGCGCGATCGAGGCGAGGCCCATGGCACCCGCGAAGCCTGCGAACACCTTGAGAACCGCGTGGCCGGCCATCATCGCGCCCGCAAGACGGACGGAGTGGCTGACGGGGCGCACGAAGTAGGAAATCAACTCGATGATCGCGAGGATCGGGCGCAGCGGCAGCGGCGCCGAGGACACCCAGAAGAGGCTCAGGAAGCCTGTGCCGTTCTTCACGAAGCCGATCACGGTGACCGAGATGAACACGGTCATCGCGAGGATCACCGTGACCGCGAAATGCGACGTGGTGGTGAAGCTCGACGGGATCAGGCCAAGGAAGTTGGCCGCGAGAATGAAGAGGAAGGCCGTGAAGATGTAGGGGAAGTAGGGCAGCGCGTCCTTGCCCGCCACGTCCTCAACCATCTTGCGGATGAAGCCATAGGCCAGCTCCGCCATCGACTGGCTGCGCGACGGGATGACCGCGCGGCCCTTGGTGCCCATGACCATCAGTGCGGCGATCGCGGCGATCGACAGGCCCATCCAGAGGGTCACGTTCGTCGGCGTGTACCAGTGGATCTCCTCGCCCCCGAACAGCGGCGCGACCTCGAACTGGTCCATCGGGTGAATGGCGAGGCTTTCGTAACCATCTGCGATGGCCAGAACGAACAGGACCGCAGCAAGAGCGATCAGCGCATAGGCGATGACCTTGCCGTTGCCCTTGGTTTCCGTGCCGGAGGTGTTCGTGCTCTCGGTTGCCACGCGCTTACCCCTTTTCATCCCCTGCGGCGCTGTCCGCGGCCGCCTGTTGCTTTCGCTGGACCTCTTCGGCCGAGCGGATCATCGTCTTGACCCCGGCGATGAAGCCCAGGATCGTGAATATCATCATCAGCCACGGCCGCGTTCCTAGGAACGCGTCCAGCCCGAAGCCGATGCCGAACCCGATCCCGAGACCCGCGACCAGTTCGACCACCATCCGCCAGGCCAGCTGCGCCTGGGAATAGTGCTCTTCCATGTGAGGTTTCGGTTCGTGTGCCTTTTTCGCCGCCGCGATGCGGGCTTCGAGAGCCTTCAGGCGCTCGTCGTCGCGCGGGCCGGACATGACACAGAACCCCCTTCGGAAGTTGCGCGGACGCTATGTCGGGTGCGCGCCGGAGTCAACGCACGCCGCAGCGCAGAAGAAATGGCGCAAGGTATTGATATAAATATATTTAGAAAGGGTGCGACAAATGCGTTTGCCGGTCAGCACCTGCCCCAGGCGGCCCAAACCGGCCAAACCCCATATTCAACCGATTGGTTGACGAACGACGCGGGCGGTGTCACCTCGCTGGCATGGCCGCCTCGCTCGACACCGTGTTTTCCGCTCTCGCCGACCCGACCCGGCGCGAGATCCTGCGCATGTTGCTTGAAGATGACATGGCCGTCACCGACGTGGCCGAGCCCTTCGAGATGTCGCTGGCCGCGATCTCGAAGCACCTTACGATCCTAGCCGGCGCTGGCCTGATCACGCAGGAAAAGCGCGGCCGCGTGAAATGGTGCAAGCTGGAGCCCGACGCGCTGAAAGCCGCGTCCGTCTGGATGCAGGGCTTCGGCCAGTTCGAGCCGGTGAACCTCGACGCCTTCGAGGCCTTCCTCGCCCGCGAGCTGGGCGAGGATACGGGCGCTACGCCGGAGGATCGGGCCGGATCGTGATGCTGACGCGGTCGCCCGTCTCGACCCCCGCCTTGCGGCACTGGGGCTCGGTCAGGTTGAAGAAGAACACGTCGCTCCCCTTGCCCCATGGCCGGATGTTGCGCGCGAAGGGCCCGGCCCCGTTCAGCCAGAGCTGCGCGGCAAAACCCGTGCTCCGCCCCGGAACATGCTCGGGCGCCACGACCACGTAGCGCGGAAGATCGTCCTGCTTGCGCAGGATGCGCGCCTCGAAGGTGATGTCCTTCATCGCTCGCTCTTGTCAGGCCGCCTTGTCCAACCCCCGCCCCTTCAACAGCGCCTCCACCCCCGGCATCCGCCCACGGAAGGCAGTGTAGAGCGCATCCGCCTCGGCGCTACCGCCCGCCGACAGGATGAACCGCTCGAGCTTGGCGGCGGTCTCGGCATCGAACGCCCCGCCCGCCTCCTCGAAGGCGGCGAAGGCGTCGGCGTCCATCACCTCGGACCACATGTAGCTGTAGTAGCCGCTGGAATAGCCGTCGCCCGCGAAGACATGGGCGAAATGCGGCGTCGCGTGGCGCATCCCGATGGCGCGCGGCATGCCGATCCGCGCCAATGTCGCCGCCTGTGCCTCCAGCGGGTCAGCAGGGGCCGCGCCGTCGTGAAAGTCGAGGTCCACCAGCGCCGAAGCGACATACTCCACCGTCTGAAAGCCCATGTCATAGGTCTGTGCCGCCAGAAGCCGGTCGAGCAGCGCGCGTGGCATCGCGGCGCCAGTCTCGGCATGGCGGGCGTGTTTTTCGAGCACCTCGGGCACTTCCAGCCAATGCTCGTACAGCTGGCTCGGCAGTTCCACGAAATCGCGCGCGACGCTGGTGCCGCTGATCGAGCCATAGGTCACGTCGGACAGCATCTGGTGCAGCGCATGGCCGAACTCATGAAACAGCGTCCGCGCGTCGTCATAGGACAGAAGGCAGGGATAGCTCTTGGCGAAGTTGCAGACATTCACCACGATGGGCCGCACCTCTCCGCCCAGCTTCTTCTGGCTGCGCATCGTGGAACACCACGCGCCCGACCGCTTCGAGCCGCGTGCGAAATAGTCGCCGATGAAGACGGCCAGGTGCTTGCCGCCCCGCGTCACCTCCCAGGCACGCGCGTCGGGGTGGTAGAGCGGTACGTCGAGCGGCGCAAACTCCAGCCCGAAGAGCCGGTTCGCACAGTCGAACGCCGCCTCGATCATGGCATCGAGCTGGAAATAGGGCTTCAGCTCGGCCTCGTTCAGGTCATGCTCGGCCGCGCGGCGCTTCTCGGAATAGTAGCGCCAGTCCCACGCCTCCAGCTCACCGTTGATCCCGTCGGCGTGCAGCATCGCGGTCAGCTTGAGCGCATCCGCCTCGGCCTGCGCCTTGGCCGGTTCCCAGACCGCCATCAGAAGGTCGCGCACCGCCTCGGGCGTGCCCGCCATCTCGGTTTCCAGCTTGTAGGCCGCGAAACTGTCATACCCCC